>JBARHM010000103.1:0-5137 GCA_049799235.1 Gallionella sp. | reverse complement strand
TCTCACACGAACTCTTTCACATTCTGACCAGGAAAAATCCCGATCTGAAGGACCAACTCTACGCTGCCATCGGCTTCCATGGGTGCGGCGAGATCGAGTACCCATCGAGCTTGAAGCCGGTCAAGATCACCAATCCGGATGCGCCCAGGAATGACTATTGCATTCGGCTTCGAGTGGCCGGCATGCCGACGTGGGCTATTCCCGTGTTGTATTCTCGTGCCTCGAGATACGATGTGAAACATGGCGGGGAATTCTTCGATTATCTGCAGTTCGAGTTTCTTCTTTTGGAAACCAGGAATGCTGCAGACCCCTCAACTGTGACGTACGATGATGAGCGCATACGTCTGGTCGGCCCGGATGACGTCTCCGGATTCTACGAGCAAGTCGGGCGAAACACAGACTACATAATCCATCCCGAGGAGATCCTTGCGGACAATTTCGCGCTGCTGGTACTGGGAACGAATAAGGTTCCGTCGCCCAAAGTTCTCCGTGACATGAAGGAAATACTCGATCAGGCGCGATAAGGCAGATCCCCATGGTCTGTACTATCATGCATACGCTGACAGAAATGTTTCTGTAACTGACAAAGCAACATTTGCTTATAGTAATCTTGTAATCATCGCGCTTTATTTTGCGATCCGGTAGTCTGTTGAATAACTGTCAGGGTTTGAGTGAAGGAATGTATCGATGCAAGATCAAGAAAGGATATGACCATGCGCCAATTATCTATCGCTGTTTTCGCCCTGCTCGGAATGAGCGGCGCCGCATTTGCACAGGAAGCTGTCTTCGAGACAAAATCCCAGACACCGGAAACCGCTCTTGTAGCTGGCAGGGCGGCATTGGAGTATCCGGCGCGCCCGGTGGCGAAGCAGACGAGATTTGCGCTAAAGCAGGAATCAAGGCCATCTCCGATGCGATCGAGTTTTAACCCCTTGCTCAAGCGTTGGACTCTGGAGCACGCTAATCAACGAGGTACACCATGACCAAACTTTGGCATCTACTGCGCGTGCTCATCACTCTTTTTCTGGTTCTCGGCTGTACGGTTGCCCGGGCCGAGACCAGACAGGAACATGTTCACCACATGGGGCATGATGTGATGCCATTCGATCTCGCTAAAACCACGCACATTTTCCGCATGACGGACTCCGGCGGCGTGGAGCGGGTTATCGTCAAAAATGCAAGTGATAAGGATCAGGTGGCGCTGGTTCAAAAACACCTTCAGCATGAAGCCGAGGCGTTTCAACGCGGCGATTATTCAGATCCGATATCACTGCATGGCGACGAGATGCCGGGATTGAAAGAATTGCAGACCGAAGCCGAGCAAATATCGGTCCGGTATTCGGTGCTGCCCAACGGCGCGGAGATCACCTTTGAAACAGCGGATCTTCATTTGCTGACGGCGATCCACAGGTGGTTTGGCGCGCAGTTGTCAGAGCACGGCGCGGACGCAGTCTCCGAATGATAGACTGGCACAACAACTTGTTCCGGAGTGATCAGCCGCCTCGCCACAGAGCCCGCTGTATCGGACGCTAGCCGCAAATCCTTGGAGCACACATGTCAGACAACACGCTCAGATACTTTGTTGCTTCAGCAATTGCGATGCTGCTGATCTTTCAGATCGGCACGCTGATTTCGGGTATCTTCGGCATGGCCTGGGGGACCGTCACGGCCGTCGTGGTGGCTGCAGTTTCGATTATTTCGGCACGCATGGCCAAAGCCGGTGGGAAAAGCTCACTGTGGTTTGTTCTCCCAACAGTTGTTTTTACTGTCATTCCGATCGCCTTGATGATCTGGCGTGGGATCACCGAAAATTTAAGCTGGTTCGACCGTCTGGTGATGCTGGCCCCGTTTATTGTCGGTTTTGGAGCGCCGATATTATTGTTGTTGCTGGTTTACTATGAGCTGCGCAAAAGGAGTCTTGATGGCTGATCACTGCGCCTAAATGGACTGTCTTGCCGCAGGATTTAACCGCTTGCGGTTGACCATTTGACTTGAACGCCAGGTGACACGGGAGTAAGAAGATGACTTATATCGATTTGGTGATTCCGGGAGTCGCCGGCCTGTTATTGCTGGTGTGGCCGCAAGCCATGTTCATGGGCTCTCGCGCAAAACCTGGTGCGAAGAAGATCAGGTTGCTGCGCGGCCTGGGTGTGGTGTTGCTGCTGGTGGCGGCGATTTATCTTGTTATCAAACTTGGCGGCGCGTGACACCTGATAATCGCTTCAGATAATGGGACGCCGCAATCACTACCACGTCTATGTGGTCGAACTGTCGAAGGACGTTCTCTACAAAGGCCGATTCAAAAAAGCCAACCCCGATTACATCCCGGGCAAGCCGTGCGTCTATGTCGGCATGACTGGTCTGGATCCCGATCTGCGCTTCGACAAACACAAGGCGGGTATCCAGTCCAATCGCTATGTGCAGGAATTCGGTTTGCGGCTGCTGCCCGAACTCTACGAAGTCTATAACCCGATGCCTTATGACGGCGCGCGCGACATGGAAGTGGAGCTGGCGATCGGCTTGCGTGAAGAAGGGTATGGTGTTTGGCAGGCATGAGCGGGGGGAGGGTCGTTGCAGAGCAAGTCACTCCCGATCCGCCCTGTGGCTCTTCACGATCGATACCAGCAGCCATACGCCGCCGGCCGCGGCGCCGAGAAATCCGATCAGACCGAATAAGGGCAGTCCCAGCAGCGTCGGGCCGCCGGACACGGTCATGACGATGGAGGAGCCGATGATGAGCGCAGCGACGACAATGCCGACCACCAGCCGGTTCGCGGCAAGGTCGAGCTGGTTGCCGACGTGCTTCAAATGCGTGACATCGATGTGGATCTCCAGCCGCCCGCGCCGCGCCGCGCGCAGCAGCCGGGAGAGGTCATGGGGCAAGTCGGCAATCAGCGCCAGCATCTCGCCGGCCGAGCGCCAGCCGCGCTTGATCAGTGCCGTTGGCGTATGACGCGCGCGCAGCGCTCGCTCCAGTATGGGCAACGCTTCGCCGGCCACGTCGAAGTCCGGATCGAGTTCGCGGCCCATGCCTTCGAGCGAGATAAATGCCTTGATCAATAGCGCGAGATCGGCCGGCAGTGAGATGCGGTGTTCGCGCAGGATGGCTACCAGGTCGTTGAGCATTGCGCCCAGGCTGAGCTGTTTTAACGGTATGCCGTGATATTGATCGACAAAATTCTGGATCTCCAGCAACAGGCTGACCTCATCCACCGCAATGTCGCCGGTCCAGTCGAACAACACATCGGCGACGCGCGCGGGTTCATTCCGCACCAACCCGAGCAACAGCCGGATCATCTGATCGCGGCGTTGCTCGGTCAGCCTGCCCACCATGCCGAAGTCGATGAAGGCGATGCGGTTGCCGGGCAGATAGAATAAGTTGCCGGGATGCGGGTCGGCGTGGAAGTAGCCGTCCTCGACGATCATCTTAAGCACCGCGTGCGCGCCGCGCCGGGCAAGTATCTCGCGATCAAGGCCGGCGCGTTCGACCGCGGCAAGATCGCGCCCCGGAATGCCGTCTATGTATTCCTGCACGCATACCCGCTCGCCGGTCCACTGCCAATAGACACGAGGGATGACGATGATAGCGGGCGGTGCTGATGGCAGTTCGCTGGCTTCGTTGCCCGGTACCTTGCCCGTCGCGGCGGGAGACGGGACATCCTGATCCGTGTAACCCGCAAAATTGTTCGCGATGCGTTCGGAATTGCGGCATTCGGTGGAAAAATCGAGCTCGCGGTGAAGAGACTGCTCAAACTGCCGGACGACTTCCTGCGGATGGAAATTGCGCAGTTCCGGATTTTCGGATTCGGCAAGTTCTGCCAGGCGCATCAGCCAGCGCAAGTCGGTTTCGATGACTGGCCGGATGCTCGGCCGGCGCACCTTGACCACCACTTCGCTGCCATCATCCAGGCGGGCGCGGTGCACCTGCGCAATGGAGGCAGCCGCCAGGGGTTCGGCATCGAAGGCGGCGAATATTTGTTCGGGCGGCGCACCCAGATCTTCGGTGAGCTGCAGGCGAATTCCATCATACGGCGCGCGGGGTGCGTTGTCCTGCAATTTGCCGAATTCGGCGATCCACTCGGGCGCGAACAGATCCACGCGAGTCGCCAGCAGTTGGCCGAGCTTGATGAAGGTCGGGCCTAATTCCTCAAGCGCGCGTCGCACGCGCGCAGGCGGTTCCAGATGGGCAAGTTCGTCGGCTCGCTTCCACATCAGCAAACGCCCTGCACGTTCCAGCGCAGTGGCCATCCCCATCCGCCGCACCATGTCGCCGAAGCCGTAGCGGATCAGGATAGAGGCGATCTCGTGCAAGCGCCCGAGGTCGCGCGCTGCTACCAGTGCCTGCCAGATCATTACTCGGCCTTGTCTTTGCTATGGCCTGGCTGGACGCGTTCGGCTAAGCCGGTGAGCACTCCGGCCGCGATCTGGCGCACCAGATCGGCAGTGTTCTTCGCGAGATGCAGGCCGGCCCCGACCTGGGCGCGTCCTGCCGCGCCGATATGGCGCGCAAAGACGGGCAGCGTTTCTTTCAATTGTGCACCGACGGCGGAACCCTGGGTGCGGGTGTGCGCCGCCAGGTCATGCAATATTTCTCCTGCTGCATCCTTGACTGCCGAAGCCGAGCTTTGCAGGGTTTCCAGAAACATCTTATCCAGGTTTGCCAGGTCAGCGCGCGCCCGCTTGAGGTCTTCGCTGGAATATTTCTGCGCCTTGCCCGCCGCTTCCTCGACGGTGAGCTTCGCGGCCTCGGCAAATTGCGCAAGCGCCACATCCAGGCCGGTGACTGCCTGTTTGAGATGATCCCGCGCGATATGGGTTTGCGCCGATGAATGCCGCAACTCCTTTAGCACACCTGCCCGTGCGCCGCGCAACACGGCTTTCGTAGTCTGCCTCACAGATTCGATATCGAGCGAGCGTGCACTGATGATGCGCAAGGTGAGCTGCCGCACTCTTTCCTGCACATCTTGCCCCCGCTCGACAGCGTGGCATACTTCTATTTCGAGGGTGCTGGTATCGTGAGTGTTGTTATTCTGCATGATTGATCTCCTGTGGTGTTGAGACGATTGCATTTCGCGCAACCACTTCCGTGTATTCTGGTATCCCTGTTTGCGCGGCAGGAAGTGTTGTACCGTCAGGG
>JBARHM010000102.1:0-3244 GCA_049799235.1 Gallionella sp. | reverse complement strand
TTTATGACAGGAAGATGACACTAATCAAGTCGGCGTATGCGGCGGATGGTGGTGCGGGTGTTCCGCCACGTGCCCGGTATGGCTTGCGGCGTGGTGATGGAGTTCGGCATGTTCCAGCTCATGCGGCAGCGGCCTGGCCACCACACTGGGTAGCAGCGAACCGATCACCATACCGAACATGCTGGCGAACATCCCGGCGAAATGCGCCGGAACAAAGGGGTCTTCCGGCCCGAAGATCAGAATGGCGAGCCACACCGACAGGCCGCAGAAGATCGCCGCCAGCGCGCCCTGGGTATTGGAACGATGCCAATAGACGCCCGCCACCAGCGGCACGAAAGCCATGACCAGCGTGATCTGATAGGCGTTCTCGACCATTTTGAAAATGCTGGCCTTCGAGTTCATCGCATACAGCGTAACCAGTATCGTGAACACCACCGTCACGCCGCGCATGGTGTGCAGCATTCTGCGGTCGGACAGCCTGTGTCCCAGCATCGGCTTGAGGATGTTTTCGCTGAATGTCACCGAGGGCGCCAGAAGCGTGGCCGAGGCGCAGCTCTTGATGGCGGAGAGCAGCGCACCGAAAAACATCACCTGGGCGAACAGCGGCGCGTGTTGCATCACCAGGGTGGGCAGGATCAACTGCGGATCTTCATCTATCAGACCTTCAACCATCTTCGGGTCGATCAACGTGGCCGAATAAGCCAGGAACATCGGCACAAAGGCAAAAACGAAATAAAGGCAACCGCCGAATACCGTCCCCCAGATGGCGATGTTCTCGGTTCTGGATGACTGCACCCGCTGGAACACGTCCTGCTGTGGAATCGAACCGAACATCATGGTCACCCAGGCCGCAGCGAAGGCGATGATCTCCTTGAGGTCGATCGCCGGCCAGAAATCGAATTTACCCGCATCCATCGCATGGTTCACCACCACGCCCACACCGCCGACCATGTTGCTTACCGATCCGCCGATGTACAGCATACCGATGACGATGATGATCATCTGCAGAAAGTCGGTGATCGCCACTGCCCACATGCCACCGAAGAAGGTATAGATCAGGATGGTGCCCGAACCTATCCACATCCCCGCCAGCTTGCTGATTTCGCCCTCGGACACCACGTTGAACACCAGTCCCAGCGCCGTGATCTGCGCACCCACCCAACCGAGGTAGGAGATCACGATGGCGATCGTGGTCAGCACCTCCACGCTGCGGCCGAATTTCTTTTTGTAGAAATCGCCGATGGTCAGCAAATTCATCCGATACAGCGGTGCCGCAAAGAACAGCCCGACCAGGATCAAACACATCGAAGCCCCGAAGGGATCGGCCACCACTCCGTGCAAGCCCTCTTTGAGAAAGGTGGCGGGGATGCCGAGCACGGTTTCCGAACCGAACCAGGTGGCGAACACGGTGGCCGTGACCATGTAAAACGGCAAGTGCCGCCCGGCAATGGCGAAGTCTCTGGTGTTATGCACGCGGGTGGCTGCGTAAAGACCGATCCCGACAGAAATGATCCAGTAGGTGATGACGAACCAGAGCAGCATGTGATACCCCCTTGCGAGACTATGACAAAACGGCTGAAATTGTAGCAGCCCTTTCATTATGAGCGAAACAAAAATGGGCCGTCATGAAAATAAAAAAGCCACTTCGAAAGGTGGCTCTCGAAAAATTAAGCTCTGTGAAATTACAGGTGTATCTAAAAATCCAAAGTTCGCCCAAATGCAAGGCGCGAAAGAAACTTGCGAGCATCCACCATGCGGATTGCCTGCTTATCCCACTTCGCAGCGCTGCATATGGGGCATATGTAAGCAAGAAAACGAAGTTTCAGAGAAGGGTAACCTTTAGGTTGGCCGGAACTAAATCTTTTCTGCAACGCAGCATAACCAGCGACTTGGCTGTCGTCTTTTGACAGCTTAGTCGAATGGCTAGTAGTTACATCAGTTGGGATGAAATCTGGATTTTTAAAGTTCCTTGGCGTGAGTCGCAAGGTATTTGGCCACCCCTTCTGTTGAGGCGCCCATACCGGCCTTTCCTTTGCTCCAACCTGCCGGACACACTTCGCCGTGCTCTTCTGTGAATTGCAGCGCATCCACCATGCGCAGCATTTCGTCGATGTTGCGACCCAAGGGCAGATCGTTCACCACCTGATGACGCACCACACCTGCACGGTCGATCAGGAACGAACCGCGGTACGCCACGCCGCCATCAGCTTCCACATCGTAAGCCTTGCATATCTCGTGTTTGATGTCCGCCACCATCGGATAATGGACTTGCCCGATGCCGCCATTGTTGATCGGTGTATTCTTCCAGGCGAGGTGGGTGAAATGGGAGTCGATCGAAACACCGACCACTTCCACATTGCGCTTCTTGAATTCGTCGAGACGATGATCGAAAGCAATGATTTCGGAAGGGCACACGAATGTGAAATCCAGCGGCCAGAAAAACACTACGGCATATTTGCCGGAGATGTGTTTTTTGAGATTGAACGTTTCGTTGAATTCGTTGTTGCCCATCACGGCAACGGCGTTGAAATCGGGGGCGGCTTTGCCGACGAGTACTGCCATGTCTATCTCCTCGAGTTTGTGTCGTTGGTCTGTAATATTTATACTTTTGCCATCCCCACGTCTCAGACGGCTTCGGATCGCGTATGCGCACGATGTCTTAATATTATATCGAATGCCATGTGCAGCGCGACCGCACAAGCGATATAAAGCAGCGCGACTGATACATATGAACCGTAATACTGGACCACACGTGACGCATATTCAGCCAGACCCATGGCGGCAAAACGTTCGGAAAACAGATAGAAGGTGGCGTTGGAGAACATGAAGGCGAAACTGCAAGCTGCCCAAGCAACCAGCGCCAACCCGATCAGCCCCCGACCTTCCATGCTATGCCGCAACGCAAACCAGCGCCCGAAGAACCATAAACTGGCGTAGGTCGGAACAAGGAACCAATAAGCGGGTGTCATGCACCAGTCGCTGATGCCCTGGATGGAAGTCGCGTAGTAATCGATCAGGCCCGCCTCAATGATCAAGGCAAAGAAAGCGGCTACAGATATGCGCGCATATCGGACCGAATACAAGCCTCCCAGGAAGAATACTGCGTAAGAAGCATCCGGCAATGAAACTGCAGAGCCGAAATGCTCGAAACGGGTAGCCGCCATCAAAGCGCCCAGAGCGGCGAAAATGGCCACTGTTCGTGTTTGAGTGTTTTTCATTGTATCCTCTTTGGTGAGTGTATTAT
>JBARHM010000101.1:0-4138 GCA_049799235.1 Gallionella sp. | reverse complement strand
GATCAGTTCCACGCGGCGCGCTCCCGCACCGACGGCGGATTCACGGATCGCGCGCCGTTCTACCTGGGTGGAACCGCATGGCACACAGATCACGATGCGCGGACTGGGACTGAAAATGCCGGCCTTGTATACCTTGCGAATGAAATGCTTGAGCATCAATTCGGTGACGGTAAAATCGGCGATCACGCCATCCTTCATCGGGCGTATCACGGTGATGCTGCCCGGTGTGCGTCCCAGCATCTGCTTGGCGGCAAGCCCGACCTGTTGGATCACCTTCTTGCCGTTCGGACCGCCTTCCTGGCGTATCGCCACCACCGAAGGTTCGTTCAGCACGATGCCTTGCCCGCGCACCCAGATCAGTGTGTTTGCCGTACCCAGATCGATCGCCAGATCATTAGAAAAGTAGCCGCTTAAAAATCCAAACATGTCGTGTCCTGTAGTCAAAGAGATGCGTCAATATCAGGGTGTTGAAAAACGTAGCGAGCGATGACAGAACAAGGCGCGAAAGGGCGAAAAAGCGGAGTTTACTTAAAGTCTATCGCTTCACGATCCCGCATTTTGAGCCTTTGAGCAACACAGTTATGCCAAGCGCATAACCAATGACTTGGCTGCTGTCTTTTGGCAGCCTAGTCAGATGGCTAGTCGTCCCATCAGTAGTTTTTCAACACCCTGATAAACCCTTGTATGATACCCTATTAGCCGAATTTCAATAAAGTTTTCTATGTCCCTCACCAATGCAGATGTTCAGAAAATCGCCCGTCTGGCGAGACTCGCGATGAGCGAAGCGGAAATCGCTGCCGCTCGCAGTCAATTATCCGGTATTTTTGGCCTGATTGCCGAAATGCAGGCCGTCGATACCAAAGGCGTCACCCCTATGTCCCATGCCCAGGACGTGACCCAACGGCTGCGCGAGGATAAGGTCACCGAAACCAACCAGCGCGAGTTATTCCAGTCGATAGCGCCTATTGTTGATGGCGTACGGCAGGTCGAGGCCGGGCTTTATCTTGTTCCGCAAGTCATCGAATAGTCGTTTATGTTGAACTCCAGCCTTACACAACTGGGCGCAGCGCTGCGCGCCCGGAAAATCAGCAGCGTCGAACTGACGCAGATCTACCTTGACCGTATAACCGCGCTCAATCCCGCGCTGAATGCTTATGTCACCACCAATGCCGATGCCAGTCTGGCACAAGCACACACCGCCGACGCGCTGTTGGCTGGCGGAAAGGCTCAGCCGCTTAGCGGCATTCCGATCGCCCAGAAGGATATCTTCTGCGCCAAGGGCTGGCGCACCACCTGCGGTTCGAAGATGTTGGAGAATTTCATCGCACCCTATGACGCGCACGTCATCGCGCAATTCAACAACGCCGGAGCAGTGAATCTGGGCAAAACTAACATGGACGAATTCGCGATGGGCTCAAGCAACGAGACTTCGCATTTCGGCGCGGTGAAGAACCCGTGGGATAGCAACGCCGTTCCCGGCGGCAGCTCCGGCGGCGCAGCCTGTGCTGTGGCCGCGCGGCTGTCCGCCGCAGCGACCGGAACGGATACCGGCGGATCGATCCGCCAGCCGGCCGCGTTGTGCGGCATCTCAGGGATAAAGCCGACCTACGGGACAGTATCGCGCTACGGCATGATCGCCTTCGCCTCCAGCCTGGATCAGGCCGGGCCGATGGCGCGCAGCGCCGAGGATCTCGCGTTGATGCTGAACGTGATGACCGGCTTCGACGAGCGCGATTCCACCAGTTTGCAGCGCGACAAGGAAGATTACACGCGCGATTTGAACAAGCCGCTGGCCGGGTTGCGCATCGGCCTGCCGAAGGAATTCTTTGCCGAAGGCTTGGCACAGGATGTCGCCAACTGTGTCAACGCGGCCATCGACGAATACAAGAAGCTGGGCGCGACCATCGTCGACATCAGTCTGCCGAATTCAAGGTTGGCGGTGCCGGTGTATTACGTGCTTGCGCCGGCGGAAGCTTCCAGCAACCTGTCACGCTACGACGGCGTGCGCTACGGTTACCGCGCACCGGAATACGGCGATCTCACTGAAATGTATGAAAAGAGCCGCGCGCAGGGCTTCGGCGCGGAAGTGAAGCGGCGCATCATGATCGGCACTTACATGTTGTCGCACGGTTACTACGATGCGTATTATTTGCAGGCGCAGAAGATCCGCCGCCTGATCGCGCAGGATTTCGAGCATGCGTTCAAGTTGTGCGATGTCATCATGGGCCCGACCAGTCCTTCCACCGCGTTCAAGCTCGGCGAGAAAGGCGACGACCCGGTGCAGATGTATCTATCTGACATCTACACCATCGCGGTGAACCTCGCCGGCCTGCCCGGCATGTCGATTCCCTGCGGTTTCGGCGCAAACAATATGCCGGTTGGTTTGCAGATCATCGGCAACTATTTCGCCGAGGCGCAGATGCTGAACGTCGCGCACCAATACCAGCTAGCGACCGATCATCACGATCGCGCCCCGCAAAACATCGGGCTATAAGGACATGAATACGTCTTGGGAAATCGTCATCGGACTGGAAGTGCATACCCAGCTTTCGACCAGCAGCAAGATATTTTCCGGAGCCTCCACCACCTACGGCGCCGAGCCGAACACACAGGCGGACGCCGTGAGCATCGCGCTGCCCGGCGTGCTGCCAGTGCTGAACAAAGGCGCAGTGGAGCGCGCGATCAAGTTCGGGCTTGCAGTCGGTGCACACATCGCACCGCGTTCAGTGTTCGCGCGCAAGAATTATTTCTATCCCGATCTGCCCAAAGGCTACCAGATCAGCCAGTTTGATCTGCCGGTGGTGGGGCATGGCGCGCTGACGATACAGGTCGAGCCGCCAAATTCCAAATCCTACGAAAAAGTGGTGCGCATCACCCGCGCGCATCTGGAAGAAGACGCGGGAAAATCGCTGCATGAAGATTTTCACGGCATGACAGGCATAGACCTGAACCGTGCCGGGACACCGCTGCTGGAAATCGTTTCCGAGCCGGATATGAGTTCGGCGGCGGAAGCGGTGGCGTATGCCAAGGCGCTACACTCGCTGGTGCGCTGGATCGGCATCTGCGACGGCAACATGCAGGAAGGCTCGTTCCGCTGCGACGTCAATGTGTCGGTGCGCCGCCCGGGCGAGCCACTCGGTACGCGCCGCGAGATCAAGAACCTGAACTCGTTCAAGTTCATGCAGCAGGCCATCGACTACGAAGTGCAGTGGCAGATCGATACGCTGGAAAACGGCGGCAAGATCCACCAGGCCACCGTATTGTTCAATCCCGATACCGGTGAGACGCGTGCGATGCGCAGCAAGGAAGAGGCGCACGACTATCGCTACTTCCCCGATCCCGACCTGTTGCCGCTGGACATCGCGCCCGCGATGCTCGAGCAAGTGCGCGCCACTTTACCTGAGCTGCCCGAAGCCAAGCGTGCACGCTATGTGGGCGAATTCGGACTGCCGGCCTATGACGCCAGCATCCTCACTGCCTCACGTGAGATGGCAGCTTATTTTGAAGACACGCTAGCCGTTGTAGGTAAAGATAATTCCAAGCTTTGTGCCAACTGGCTGATGGGTGAAGTTTCCGCACGCCTTAATCGTGAAGGCAAAGACATCGCGTCCTGTCCAGTTTCCGCCCAAGCGCTTGGTAGTGTTTTGCTACGCATTATTGATGGCACACTCAACACCAAGAAGGCTAAAGAACTTTTCGATGAAATGTGGAATGGGCCTCTGATAATAAATGCTTCTGACGGCTATGCTACTGCGGCTGGTATAACTGCAACTATAGATGCCATCATCGAAGCCAAGGGGTTGAAGCAAGTATCCGACTCCGGCATGATCGAGAAGATCGTGGATGAGATCATCGCTGCCAATCCGGACAAGGTTGCAGATTATCGCGGCGGCAAGGACAAGCTGTTCGGATTCTTCGTCGGCCTTGCGATGAAAGCCAGCAAGGGCAAGGCTAACCCTGCACAGTTGAATGAAGTATTAAAACGCAAACTTGATGCTGTTGAATAAAAAAGCCCCGGTGAACCACCGGGGCATTTAGCCGATTGCTAACTTTATTTTTTTAGCACTTCGATTTTGTCCAGGAAAATAATCTTGTCGAACGTGCGGTTCATCGACTTGCTATGAAAGTTGGTCATAAG
>JBARHM010000100.1:0-3887 GCA_049799235.1 Gallionella sp. | reverse complement strand
AAATCCTCAGCAAACTTTGGAAGCTGTCCAGTCCCGTACATGCTCTTACCATTCACGATGTAAGGCACATAGGTCTCGGTGTAACCATGCTGCTCGGTATGCGTATCCAGCATGAACTGCGCAAGTGCGCGATGCAATCGCGCCAGCGGGCCTTTGAGCAGCGAAAAGCGTGCGCCGGAAATCTTTGCAGCAGTCTCGAAATCCAGCCCTCCCAGCGCTTCGCCCAGGCTGACGTGATCCTTCACCTCGAAGGCGAATTTAGGAATGTCGCCGCTTCTGCGCACTTCGACATTATCAGCCTCCGACTTGCCGACCGGCACGCTCTCATGCGGAGTATTTGGAATGACCGAGAGAAATGCATTCAGTTCTTGCTGCACACTCTCAAGCTGCGTTTCCAGCTGCTTGAGTTCATCACCCAGTTTCGCCACCTCGACCATGATGACCGACACATCCTCGCCCTTGGCCTTGGCTTGCCCGATCTGTTTGGAAGAACTGTTGCGCTTGGCTTGTAATTCCTGGGTACGCGTCTGTATAACCTTGCGTTCGCCCTCCAGTCGCTCAAACTTCGTGCTGTCCAGTACAAATCCGCGCGTAGCAAGTCGTGCCGCCACGCCACCCAAATCATTTCTTAATACCTGAATATCCAACATGCCGCTTTATCCCTTTTTATTTTTTGACGCACCCCGCAACACGTTACTGGTAGAACCACTAGCCACTCGACTAGGCGAGCCAACAACGCCCGCCAAATCGCTGGTTATGGCGGAGCCAGCCGATTGCGGGAGCGGGGTGCTAGCGGCTTCTCCCGCCCCGGACGCTTCGCGACGCCGCGTCGACGCCGCATCATCAAGTTCGCGCAAATGCGCCAGCTTCTCGGCGATCTTCGCTTCCAGCCCGTGATCGGTAGGCTGATAAAAACTCACCTCCGGCATGTCATCCGGAAAATAATTCTCGCCCGCCGCGTAACCTTCACCTTCGTTGTGCGCGTAACGGTAACCCTTGCCATAATCGAGCTGCTTCATCAGCTTGGTCGGCGCGTTGCGCAAATGCAGCGGCACTTCGCGCGAACCATCCTGCGCAACCCAGGCGCGCGCGGCATTATACGCGACGTACCCCGCGTTCGACTTCGGTGCGCAGGCCAGATACAGGATCGCCTGCGCCAGCGCCAGTTCGCCTTCCGGCGAACCGAGACGCTCGTAAGTCAGCGCGGCGTCCTGGGTGATTTGTATCGCGCGCGGATCGGCCAGGCCGATGTCTTCCCACGCCATGCGCACGATGCGCCGCGCCAGATAGCGCGGGTCCGCGCCGCCGTCCAGCATGCGCACCAGCCAGTACAGCGCAGCATCCGGATTGGAGCCGCGCACCGATTTGTGCAGCGCGGAGATCTGGTCGTAGAACGCCTCGCCACCCTTGTCGAAACGGCGCAGGTTCTGCGCCAGCGTGTTGTCAAGGAACGCGCTGTCTATCTTGCTCACGCCCGCGGTCTGCGCCGCTGTCTGCAACTGTTCCAGCGCATTGAGCAATCTGCGCGCATCGCCGTCGGCATAGCCGATGATGCGTACTCTTGCATCATCATCGAACCTCAATCCCGGCAAAACCTCCTGACGTGCGCGTTCGAACAACTGTTCCAGTTCCTCTGGTGACAAGGCATGCAGCACATACACCTGCGCACGCGACAACAACGCATTGTTCACTTCGAACGACGGGTTCTCGGTGGTCGCGCCGATAAAGGTCACCAAGCCTTGCTCGACGAAAGGCAGAAAAGCATCCTGTTGCGATCTGTTGAAGCGATGCACTTCATCCACGAACAAGATGGTGTGGCGGCCGCGCTGTTGCAGCATCAGTTGCGCCTGCGCGATAGCTTCGCGGATGTCTTTCACGCCGGACAACACCGCCGATAACGGCACAAACTCTGCATCAAAGGCTTGCGCCATCAATCGCGCCAAGGTGGTCTTGCCTACGCCCGGCGGCCCCCACAAGATCATCGAATGCAGCTTGCCGGATTGAAACGCCAGGCTTAGAGGCCTGCCCTCGCCAAGCAGATGCGACTGCCCGATCACTTCACCGATGTGCTTGGGACGCAGGCGTTCCGCCAGCGGCGCTGCGGGAGATGGCGTATCGAACAGGGTGCCGGTTGACATAGTTCTCCTATTCCTAAACTATTTCCAAGGTCAAACATGGCTGCGACAAACAAACGACGAGGGCAACAACACGACGGGGAGTAAGTGAGAAAGCCAACGCAGTTTCACCGATGAAATGGGTTTGGAATTAGTCGCTCAGCACATCCGCGCCCATCGGCGGGGTGAAACGAAACTGTCGTTCAGCTAACTTGGGATTGCGCTGCATCGCGGAAAACCTCAGCACGGTCTTGTTCCCGAACGTATCGTACAGCTCCATGATGGCCAAACCTGCCTGCGCATCGAAAGCCATGCGTATCTTTTCAAAGCCGCTATCCTGTGCCTTGGGTATCGCTTGCAGCCATTCCAGGCCATCCCGGCTGCCGTCTTCTGTAAGGATATAGCCGCTTTCGATCTCATTGCTGCCGGAAAGCAATGCGGCGGGACTGCTGCCCAATGCCGCATCCAGTTGTTTCACCGTCACCTGATTCAGATCCGCATCGTAAAACCAGAATTTCTCTCCGTCGCCGACGATAAGCTGTTCGTAAGGCTTCTGGTAAGTCCAGCGGAATTTGCCGGGGCGCTGGAACTGCATGATGCCCGATGCTCTCTGGATACGTTTGCCGGTTTGATCGAAAACATCCTGGGTGAAATTCGCCTGCGCGGAATGTGTCGCTGCGATGAAGGTTTTAAGTTTTTCGATTGCTGCAGCATGCGCTGCGAGCGAAAAAGTCAGCAGCATCAAAACAGCCAGAATATATCTCATCGTAATTTCTCTAATGTTGAGGAATTGTCGGGCTGGAAAAAAAATGGGCAGCGAGGTTTGCGCTATCCTCATTCACGCCTCATCGGTGCGATCACTTCGCGGTTGCCGTTGCTTTGCATCGGCGAGACGAGGCCAGACGCTTCCATCTGTTCGACCAGACGCGCGGCGCGGTTATAACCGATACGCAAATGTCGCTGCACTTGCGAGATCGAAGCGCGCCGTGATTTGAGCACGATCTCGACGGCCTGGTCGTAGAGCGGATCGGCTTCCGCGTCTATGCTCGCCATCCCGTCCCCGTTACCTTCCTGCTCTTCCAGCGAATTGAGCACACCCTCGACATACTGGGGCGTGCCTTGGGCCTTCAGATATTCTGCTACCCGGTGCACCTCCTGGTCCGCCACGAACGCACCGTGCACACGTTGCGGAAAACCGGTGCCAGGCGGCAGGTACAGCATGTCGCCCTGCCCCAGCAAGGTTTCCGCACCCATCTGGTCCAGTATCGTGCGCGAATCGATCTTGCTCGAAACCTGGAAGGCCACGCGAGTCGGCACGTTGGCCTTGATCAGTCCGGTGATCACGTCCACCGAAGGGCGCTGGGTCGCCAGCACCAGATGGATACCGGAAGCGCGCGCCTTCTGTGCCAGCCGCGCGACCAGCTCCTCGACTTTCTTGCCCACCACCATCATCATGTCGGCAAGTTCGTCGATGAACACCACGATCAGCGGCAATTCTTCGAGCGGCTCCGGGTTCTCCGGTGTCACTGTGAACGGATTGTTGAGCGGCTGCCTGTCCTTCACGGCATCACGCACCTTCTGGTTGTATCCGGCAATGTTGCGCACACCCAGCGCGGACATCAGGCGATAACGCCGGTCCATTTCCTGCACACACCAGTTGAGCGCCGATGCAGCCTGGCGCATGTCCGTGACCACCGGCGCCAACAGATGCGGGATGCCTTCGTAAACCGACAACTCGAGCATCTTCGGATCGATCAGCAACAGGCGCACCTG
>JBARHM010000099.1:0-3100 GCA_049799235.1 Gallionella sp. | reverse complement strand
AGCCCGAGCAGGCTTTCAAGGTGAAACTGAGTTCGCCGTTATCAGGCAGCATCAAGGAACAGCAGTTCACACTTAGCAGCCTCAGCGTCGCGGTGACTGCAACCGGCGAAAAATTGCCGAACAAATCGGTGAGCAGCGAGATGAAAGGCAGCGTCCAGGTGGACGCCATCAAGCAGAGCGTTCAGGCTAATCTCGCCGGTGGTTTGCTGCAAAGCCAGGTCAAGGCCAAGGTTGGCGTGAAAGGTTTTACCGATCCGGCGATCAAGTTCGATGTGGATGTAGACCAGTTCGATGCCGATCTGTACCTTCCGAAAAATTCCGCCGAAGCGGCCAAGGCCCAATCCAAAGAACCGGAGCAACCGCTGGACCTGTCCGCACTGCGCAAACTCGATCTGGACGGCAGCCTGCGCATCGGCGCACTGAAACTGATAAACGTGAAAACCACGCAGTTGCGCGTGGATGTGAAGGCGGTTAACGGGCTGGTGAATATCAATCCGCTGTCTGCAAAGCTGTATCAGGGCAGCATGAACGGCAGCCTGAGCGTCAACGCGCAAGGCACACCCAGCATCGCTATCATCCAGAATCTCAATGGCGTGAATGTCGCCCCGTTGATCAAGGATGCCGCCAACCTCGATATGATGGAAGGCAAGGGTAACGTCGGAGTGAACCTCACTACCCAGGGCAACACCGTCAGCGCGATGAAGAAGGCGCTGAACGGCAGCGTGTCGGTGAATCTGGCGGATGGCGCGATCAAGGGTATCAATCTTACCAAGCTGGTACAGGGCATACAGAATCTCAGCAAGGATACCAAGGCCCAGACATTGGGTGTGGACACGAGTGAGCAGACCGAGTTCAGCGAGTTCAAGGCCAACTTCAAGGTGCGTAACGGCGTGGCACATAACGATGACCTGTCAGTGAAATCCACCGTGCTGCGTGTGAGCGGCAATGGCGACATAGACATCGGCCATGACAGCATGAATTACAACGCAAAGGCCGCACTTGCCAAGACTGAACAGGGCAGGACAGCAACATTGCCGGTGAATGTCAGCGGCTCATTCGATGCGCTCAAATTCAAGGTTGATTACGGGGCACTGCTCGTTGACGTCGCCAAACAAAGAATCGACGAGAAAAAGGAAAAGGTGAAGGAAGATGCCAAGGCCAAACTCCAGGAAGAACTGAAAAAGAACTTGAGGGGCCTGTTCAAGTGATTGGTGGCATACTCTTCTTGCAACAACAACTGAATGTATAGTTTCTCGTCGCGCCTGATCGCTTGGCAACGCACGCACGGTCGCCACGAACTGCCGTGGCAGGGCGCAAGTGCATACCATGTCTGGCTGTCCGAGATCATGCTGCAGCAGACCCAGGTCGCCACCGTCATCCCGTATTTCCAGCGTTTCATCGCTTCGTTTCCAACTATCGCAGCGCTCGCCGCCGCGAGCGAAGAGCAAGTGCTGACGCACTGGAGCGGCCTCGGCTATTATGCGCGCGGCCGCAACCTGCGCCGCACTGCGCAGATCATCGCCGGGCAACACGGAGGCGAGTTCCCGCGCCAATTTGAGCAGATCCTGAAGCTGCCCGGCATCGGACGTTCCACCGCCGCCGCGATCTGCGCGCTGGCGCATCATGAGCGGCGCGCGATACTGGATGGCAACGTCAAGCGCGTACTGGCGCGCTACTCCGGCATCGAAGGATGGGCGGGCAATAAGGAAGTGGAGATGCGACTATGGAAGAAAGCCGAAGAATTGCTTCCACAGCGCGACATCGCACGTTACATTCAGGCCCAGATGGATCTGGGAGCGACGCTGTGCACGCGCAGCAGGCCGGAGTGCGGTGAGTGTCCTGTGAATACTGATTGCGTTGCTTTTCAAAGCGGACGAGTGAGCGAATTGCCTACCCCTCGACCGCGTAAAGCAGTTCCGGAAAGACACAGCACGTTCCTGTTGTTCATGTCCGGCCGCGACATCCTGCTGGAAAAGCGCGCTCCACAGGGGATATGGGGAGGGCTGTGGTGCCCGCCGCAACTGGAAGAGGGACAGGGTGATGAGACAGATTATGTGCGGCGCAGCGGAATCGTGGTGAGTGAACGTAGAACGCTTGCGGGGTTCAACCATACCTTCACCCATTTCAAGTTGAACATCACACCTGTGCTGTTGCGCGTGGAGAACAAGCCGCAACGGGTGCAGCAACCGGGCAGCATGTGGATCGATATGGAAGATGCATTGCAGGGAGCGATACCGACACCGGTGCGCAAGATGCTGAAGTCGATTAATTCACGAAGGTCCTGATTTATCGCAACCTAAGTCGTCGCCGAATTGATCTGGGCGATCTCGACGCGTTTAGCGCTGGAAACCTGTTGCGCGGCGCTAACGATTTTCTGATCGATCGTGACATCCTGATCACCTGTAAGCGGAAATCTTGCCAACACGCTCTGCGCGAATTCGCTGATGGTTTGCAGGCGGTCGGCATCGCCTTCAGGAGCGGCTGCCTGGAATAACAATATCCCGTTCCGTTGCGTGATCGCCAGCAGATAAGTGTCGTGCCCGTGGGAAGTGACATGCTTGTCAGTTACTTTAAAGAATAGTGTGTCGCTGTCTCCGGAATGCTCGGAGGATTCCATCAACCGCTGGGCAATGGCCTCGACAAAGGGCTGGGCCAGGTTGAGATGGGGCGCGAGTGTGATGTGATATTTTCCGGGGCGGTCGATCACCAAAGGGTTTTTTAGCGGCGGCGTTCTACCCGGACGGAAAAAGACCAGATACAGAATGCAAAGGGTGATGATGGTCAGGGTTTCTATCATGCTGGTTGTGTTCCTCCGGGATGGGTTCTAATTGATGTGCATGTAGATTTTACATGCATACGGTGGCTCAAACACAACTTCGCCGGGGGTTGCCCGGCAGCAAGCTACTTTCTTTTGCTTCGCCAAAAAGAAAGTAGCCAAAGAAAAGGCGACCCCGGTTTACCGCCCCTGCGGGGTGCCCTGCGTTGCTCGACTGGTCAGGCGGCTGCGGAACTCGCGCTACGCGCTCAAACATAACCAGCGACTTGGCTGAAGTATTTTTTCAGCCTAGTCGAATGGCTAGTTGATTCATCAGTCCTCGCC
>JBARHM010000098.1:0-5290 GCA_049799235.1 Gallionella sp. | reverse complement strand
TCCACTAGGATGTCAAAAAACGACATGCAAGTGGCTGGTTATAAGCAACCAGAAGACGGTTGCCAAGTGGTTGGTTATAGCCATTCGACTAAGCTATCAAAAGTTGATAGCCAAGTCGCTGGTTCTTCCGCACTTCCATTTTCAGGGAAGGGGTCCGTTGTGAACGGTGATGTGGTGATCTGTGCACCGGTTGTGGAAAAAGAAGCCGCTGAACAGCACAAGGATCTGTTGGCCCATTACGCCCATCTTGCCATTCATGCCGCCCTGCATTTGCAGGGCTATGACCATGAAGACAAAAAAGATGCCGCCGCAATGGAATCACTGGAAACTGCGCTGATGCTAAAATTGCGCTACCCTGATCCTTATCAAGCTACCAGGCATTGACAAAATGGACGATTCCGAACCCAGCAAACCCGGCTTTCTGGAACGACTTTCCGCGTTTCTGCTGCGTGAGCCGGAAGACCGCGAGCAGCTGGTCGAACTGCTGCACAGGGCCTACGAACACAATCTGCTGGATGCTGATGCGTTGTCGATGATGGAGGGCGTGTTGCAGGTCTCCGAACGGCAGGTTCGTGAGATCATGATTCCGCGCGCGCAAATGGATGTCATAGATATCAGCGAGCCACCTGAACAATTCATCCCTTTCGTGATAGACACCGCGCACTCGCGTTTCCCTGTGATCGATGGCGACAAGGACAACATCATCGGCATCCTGCTTGCGAAAGATCTGCTGCGGTATTACGCCGGAGAGGAATTCAACGTGCGCGATATGTTGCGTCCGGCAGTATTCGTTCCGGAGGCCAAGCGCCTCAACGTGCTGTTGCGCGATTTTCGCAGCAACCGCAACCATATCGCCCTGGTGGCCGACGAATACGGCGGGGTGTCCGGCATGGTAACCATTGAGGACGTGCTGGAGCAGATCGTCGGGGACATCGAGGACGAATACGACTTTGATGACGAAGAAGACAATATCATAGTGGATGCGTCGGGTCAGTATCGTGTCAAGGCGGACACCGAGATCGCAGATTTCAATGCCGCGCTGGGCACAGAATTCAGCGATGAAGAGTACGATACGGTCGGCGGGCTGGTGCTCAAAGCAGCCGGGAGACTGCCCAAGCGTGGCGACCACATCGATATTGGCGGGTTCAGTTTCACCGTGCTGCGCGCTGATAGTCGAAGACTGTATTCGTTGCTGGTCAAGCAGGGAAAACCATCGGCAAGAAAGGCATAGTGGATTCCATGCGATTTTCATTATACGGACGTTCCCCATGAGGGATTGAAACTCCAAATCAAGATAACAAAATCAGAAAAGTTGGCATATTGCTTTTTCCTGTAACGCATCCGCCCCGGATGCGACTTAATGGTGGCTATGCCATAATTACCATACTGAACAAACTGAACTAAAGCACACCCGGATTCGACAAGATAAGAAGGAATATATGTTTGATGAGTTTGATCGGGAAGTTTTTGCACGCGGACAGCATATTTTCGAATACGGTGACGAAGGCGATTGCGCCTATCTTATCGAAGAAGGGGTTGTTGAAGTTTTTGTAGTGGAACAGGGCAAGGAGCGTCGCATCAAATTGATGGGCAAGGGTGAGTTGTTCGGGGAGGTGTCTCTGATCGACCGCCAGCCACGTACAGCAACCGTCAGGGTGATTGAAAAAGCTGTGCTAGTACCGATCCCGTGCAAGCTGGTGGATGGATTGCTGGAAAAAAGCGACCCGATTCTGCGCCATTTGCTTTTGGTGATACTCGAGCGGTTCAGGGGTAAGCTCAAAAACTCGTCGGAATCGGTGACCAGCGCAAAGATCTCACCGGAACAGTCCAAGCTCCGCAGTGCCGCGAAGGGGGAGGCGACGCAAAAGATAGCCCTCGCGCATGGAATGTCGCGCGCCTTGTCACACGAAGAGTTTCACCTGCATTATCAGCCGATCTGCAATCTTGCCGATGGGAGGATTATCGGATTCGAAGCACTGATACGCTGGCACCATCCAACCGAAGGGATGTTGCTGCCCAACGATTTTCTGTGGATCGCCGAGCAAACCGGTTTCATCCGCAAGATCGGAGTGTGGACACTCGATCGCGCCTGCAAAGACTGGCCGGAACTCAGGAAACTCACCGATCATGAAACGCCATTCGTCAGTGTCAATTTGTCAGGAGCCCAGTTGAATGACGAAACGCTGGTTGACGATTTAAAGGCCATCATCGCCAAACAGAATATGAAGCCGACAGAATTGAAACTGGAACTGACAGAAACAGCCATGGTCGATTTCCCTGAGACTGCGCTGAATATCATGAACAGACTGATCGAATTGGGTTGCAGCATCGCATTGGATGATTATGGTGCAGGCCATTCCGGCTTGGGGCGTTTGCAGCGTTATCCGATCAGCACTTTGAAGATAGACAGGGCTTTCATCAACTCCATGGCAAATTCCGTGCAAAGCCTGGAAATCGTCCGCTCTACGATGACTCTGGCGCATTCGCTGGGTATGAAGGTGGTCGCCGAGGGAATCGAAAGAAAGGATATCAGGACGATTCTTTTGGGAATGGGTTGTGAAATCGGACAAGGATGGCTTTTGGGTTATCCAGCCAGCCTGCAGGATTGGCAACTGAGCAAGACAAAGCCTGACTAAGTGCTGGTTCAGAACTGCACGGTCTCAGAATTTTTCTTCCGGGCCCAGATAGCGCCACTGCCCCACCGGCAGATTCCCCAGCTTCACTCTGCCGATGCGGATGCGCTTCAGTCCTGAGACTTTCAGCCCGACCAGTTCGCACATGCGGCGGATCTGACGTTTTTTCCCTTCATGCAACACGAAACGCAACTGGTCTTCGTTCTGCCAGGCCACCTTTGCCGGCAAGAGATATTCGCCGTCCAGTTTGAGGCCCTGGTTCAGCAAAGCCAGTCCGCTGTCCTCCAGTTTTCCCTGTACGCGCACCAGATATTCCTTGTCCACATTGGAATCCTCGCCGACCAGTTGTTTGGCGATGCGGCCGTCCTGGGTGAGCACCAGCAAACCTTGTGAATCGATATCCAGGCGGCCTGCCGGCGCAAGGCCGATGAGCTGGCTGCGATGGAAACGCAGCGGCGACCCATCTTCATTCCAGCGCGTCGTTTCGTCCAGCAGGGTAATGGCCGGTTTGTAATTGCGCTCGGCTTGTCCGGACACATAACCGATCGGCTTGTTGAGCAGTATCGTTACGCGCTGCTGCTGGGTGTTTTGAGCGGCACTGCGCAAAGTGATCTGCTGGTTCAGATAAACCTTGCTGCCCAGTTCGCTGACAATTTCTCCATCGACTTCCACCCACCCTCTTTCGATATAGCCGTCCGCTTCGCGGCGCGAGCACAGACCGAGTTCTGACATGCGTTTGGAGAGGCGGATTTTTTCCATGGGATTATTTGCATTTAACCTGGTTGAGGCATGATTTAAGCACAAAGCAATGCGAGAAGTAAAAGCACCGCATGCATTAAAGCGGCGCATCCTGCGGGATATTATTCAACCATTACGCAGCGGTGGCTTGGCCAATTTGCGTTGCAGCGTGCGGCGATGCATGTGTAGAGCGCGGGCGGTGGCCGAGATGTTGTCGTTGTGTTCGCGCAGCACCCGCTGGATATGTTCCCACTCCAGATTCTCGATCTGAGTGGTGTGCACCTTAAGTGGCGCATTGCCATCCGGTTTATGACTGAAGGCCGCAACGATCTCGTCGGCATTGGCCGGCTTGGCAAGATATTGGGTGGCGCCGAGTTTGATCGCTTCGACGGCGGTGGCGATGCTGGCGTAGCCGGTCAGTACCACGATGCGGGTGTTCTGGTCGAGTTCGTGCAATCTCTTGACCAGAACCAATCCCGGTGCACCGCCCATTTTCAGATCGACCACCGCGAATTCCGGCGGATTCGCTTCGGACATCGGAACGGCCTGTTCCACACTGTGCGCCACGCCGACGCAGAAACCGCGTTTTTCCAAGGCAGCCTTCAACACCTTGCAGAAAGTAATGTCATCATCCACCAGCAATAACGAGGCTGCTTCTTCACAATGTTGATTCATGTTCCCCTCCTGGCAATTGGCAGTGTCAGTAGCGTGGTCGCCCCGCCTTCCTCGCGGTTGAACAGGCGCACCGAGCCGCCCATGCGCTCAATGGTGGCGTTGGCGAGGAACAGGCCCAAACCGCGCCCTCCCTTCTTGGTGGTAAAAAACGCAGAACCAACCTTGAGCGCCGCCGCATCGCTCAGTCCTTCGCCATGATCGAGCAGCTCCAGCGTGAAGTTCTCCCTATCCCACTTCGGGTGTATCTCGATCGCCTGCGGGGCTGCATCCGCAGCGTTATTCAGCAGGTTCATCAGCGCGGCGCGCAGCGTCACATCGACGTTGATGAGCGGAACAGGTCGAGCATCGCTGCCGTGATAGTGGTATTGCGCGGTGGGGCGCAGCAATTGCCATTCGTCCAGCACTTCCGCCATCAATTCATCTACTGGTTGCAGCGAACTTGCGCCAGTGTCTTGTGAATTCGCCATGATCTTGTCGAGGATACGTTTACAACCGCGGACTTGCTCGTCAAGGATGGTCAGGCTGTCGCGCAAGGCGGGCTGATCAGCAGCGGAATCGTGCCGCAGCTCACCAATCACCACCGCCATGGTTGACAGCGGTGTGCCCAACTCATGCGCCGCACCGGCAGCCTGTGTGCCGAGTGCCACGATACGTTCGTTGCGCAGAATCTCCTCGCGCACGCGTGCCAGCATCTCGTCCCGGCTGCGCACCGCCTGTGCCATCTGCACCACGAAATATGCTACTACAACTGCGCTGATGACGAAGCCCAGCCACATGCCCGTCACATGGATGTTGAAGGCATCGTCCTCGTTGTGGTGGATGTGTGGCAGCGGAATGTAATAAACCATCAGCAGGCTATAAAAAGCGGCAGTGAGTGCCGCCATGCCCCAGGTATAGCGTCCCGGCAGCGTCGCGGCGGCGATCACCAGCGGCAGCAGGTACAGCGAGATAAAGGGATTGGTCGAGCCGCCGCCGTAATACAGCAGGATGGTCAGGGCAATAACATCCACGCTTAATTGCGCGAATAGTTCCGGGTTGAGAACAGGGTTGCTGCTGCGCAAGCGCAGCCAGCTAAAAAGATTGAGGGAAGCGAGTGTTGCTATGGTCAGCAACATCGGCGGCCAGTCCAACTCCAGTTTCAGGATTTTCCAGGTTACGGCCAGTGTGATGAGTTGTGCAGTGACCGCAATGCTGCGCAGCGCGACCAGACGGCGCAACTCGCTGTGGCCGGGGAGGGATGAAAG
>JBARHM010000097.1:0-3596 GCA_049799235.1 Gallionella sp. | reverse complement strand
GCCACAAACCGCTTTCTGGATATCTACTACAATGATCGAAGATCGGCTCGGTGCCACGAGCGGAACATCAACTGAACGTCCGAATATTGACAATCTTACCGAATCGGACAAATCTGACAAAAATATTATTTTCGTTCCAATTTGATCTTAATTAAATAAATATGCTTTAATACTCGCTAGAGTACGTGGCAGCAAGAGCAGCGTTCGTAACACATAAGATTGCTCCAAATCAGCGCCAGCGTAAACGCAATCTTAATTGTTGCCGGCTTGATTAATCCCTAACCAGCTTAACTACTCCCAAGTTGTTAAGAGTTACCCCCTGAGCTTATCCTGGTTCAGGGGTGTTTTTTCACCATAGTTCGCCGCATAATGTAACTAGATAATGTTGCCACAATATAATTTACGGGACTTATAAAATGAATCAACGGATGTTGCTTTCGATTATTGCAGTTGCGGGCACATTGCTCTTTTCTAGTTATGGCAATGCTGAATCTCATGCACAGAAAAAGAGTGGCCTTTCGATAGAACAGCCGCCGCAAATTCAAGTTTCCAATATAACAAAGGAGACAATTTCCTTTAAAGGCATTCCACTGGGCAAGCCAGGAATAAAGGACGCTCTGCAGAAAGTGTGTATGAGGAAAAAATTCAACACCTTGTATGACAGGTGCTCCTTTACAGATGAAAGAAGCATGATATTGCTCGATTACGAAATCTTGGTTGATACTTTTGCAGTCGTTATCTTGAGTAGCGATAAGGCTATCGTCAAGGTCGTGATAGACGGTTCCACTCAAGAAATGCTGGCGCTGGCTAAAGCCCTGGAGAAAAGGTATGGGAAGCCACTGAAGAAAAATACGATAGTCAAAATAGAGATAGGGACCCAAACTGATAGTGGGACTTTTGGATTAAAAGAAGCGGCGGGAGCACAACTTGATAAGGAGACTTTTCTCTGGGTGGATGACCAAGGCTCTCGCATAACTGTCGAGTCTGTTTATTCTGATTACAACAATGGGGGAGTTGTTATCGAAGCATCTTCTTCGGTTGCTGCACAAGGGACCCGCTGAAAAGAGGGCCAATGAGCATGGAAAGTAGGAAATATGAGGCTGGAGGGATTTGGGAGGTTACCCAATCATATCAAGGTTCCCAGCTATTTAAGTACATAAAATATACATTCGCAACCTCAAAATTCGAGAGTGTTTTTCAAGTCAATAGACGCGAAGCGGATATTGGAAATCTGTTTAAATGCTTGGGCGCTGCGGATGGCCGTTTTAAAATAAGAGATGGCCTCTGTAATTCGCCAAAAATTCCTGACTATTGTGTAATTATCTAGATTTTTGCCACTCGTCCCATTCCTGTTGTGTACAACCGCCTGAATACTTGTACGTACCATCCTTGTTACGCTGCTTACACTCCGGCAAATTTCTAATCATTCCATTAGTCTTTTCCGCATCGCTACCGTTGCTTTCCATAGCCAGTGCTTTTTCTTCAACAGGCTGATTGCAAGCTGCCAATGCCAGACAAACCAAGACCAATGCAACCAATTTTGAAATGAAGTTAATTTGATTCTCCCTTAATGACCATTTGCAGGAAGGTGGTTGAGAGATTCTTGCGCGGCTTCATTGCCCTGCGCAGCAGCTTTCTGCCACCATTCCACTGCCTTGGCTGCGTCCTTGGGTATGCCTTTGCCTTTGTCATACATCATGCCGAGGTTGTATTGCGCAAAAGCATTCCCTTGTTCAGCGGCTTTCTGATACCACTCCGCCGCCTTGGCGTTGTCTTTGGTTACTCCGTCTCCGTTGTAATATAGCCGGGCGAGAACTAATTGATCTTTTGCATTAGCAGACTCTGCTTTTCGCTTCACCTCGGCAAACTTTTCTTCAGGAGTTTGAGGTCCTGCAGCGAACTGGCTGTTCAAGTTTGTTTTTTGTGCGGGGAGGGCATCAGTTTCCGTATTGCTGCCAGAATCCTTGTCACCGCAACCGGCGATTGTTAACACCATCATCATCAAAATAATCTTACTCATTGCAGTACCCTAATAAATGTGCAGTAATGTATGGTGGCATGTAGAAACGTCTTTCAATATTCTTTATCATGATCTGGATACCTTGTTTTGGTTATGTGGCAAAACAATATAAAAACTTGCAATGCCGGCCTTGCTAAACGTGACATACACGCGGCCAATATTATATTCACCCACCTTGGTGAACTGACTGAGTCACACGATCTTGTTCAGCGTGAACAACCTCGCTCGAGACGGCGCATGACTACAGGTTTTTTAATACTACACGATGGTATATGATCTCCATTGATCGAGTAAGTACATCAAATCCTGCGGTTCATCCACATCGTGCAGCAACCGCCCGACAAGCGCCGACCAGCCAAGTTGTTCAATGCGTGCAATGGTGGTTTTAGCAACGGCATCGGTACTCCAGGGAATATCGCTGAACAGGTATGGACTGAATCGCCGGAACCCAAGCAGCGCATAGCCGCCGTCGGCCGTGCAATGAATAACCGCATCATGTTTCTGTAATGCTTGCGCGGCTTCGCGCAACAAACCACTGGACATTTCCGCGCAGTCTGTGCCGATCAACAGCACCTGTTCAGCATCGGCCAGCGCGTGTTCCGAGGCTAGCGCCAGCCGCGTGCCTAGATCGCCTTCGCCCTGATCGGAAATTATGATGCCTGCAGGGAATTTAATAACGCGCCATGCGGGATGATGGATAGCAGGTGTGACACACAATTCGACCGTGCCGATCTCTGCGGCGATAGCCATGTGCAAGGAATTGAACAGCATCCGCATCGCCAGTTCGGCTGCTCTCTCTGCGCCCAGCGCGGGAATCAGACGTGTCTTGGCAAAGCCTGGTTGAGGTGCTTTGGCAAAGATGATGATACGGGTTGTTTTCATCGGTACAACCTTGCCAGTTCTGCCGCGTCAGTGCCGCGCCAATACGCCCAGCGAAAGCGCCACATAATCCATATCGTTCTCCATACACCATGCGTCTCCCAACGGCGCCCTGAGGTGACTACCCGATCCGTCAGGCAAATCGGCCTGGACAGTGCCAACAGTCGCTTGGACAATTCTATATCCTCCATCAATGGCTGATCTGGAAAACCGCCAACAGACTCAAAGGCACGGCGAGTTATAAACATGGCTTGATCGCCAGTAGCGATTCCGGTAAGGCGTGAGCGCCAGTTCATCAGACTTGAGATTATCCGCAGCATGAATAAGTGGCCTGCGATACACACATCAAAACGCCCCCATACATATTCTTGTACTCCTCCACAACTCCGAATGGCGGTTTCGATAGACTGTTCAGCAGATGAGGGTAGCGCGGTATCCGCATGCAGAAACAACAAAATATCGCCTTGGGCCATCGCCGCACCAGCGTTCATTTGCCGCGCCCGGCCGCGCTCGCTGCAAATGACCCGTGCGCCCGCTCGGAAGGCGCATTGCTGAGAGTCATCTTCGCTCCCGCCGTCTACAACAATCACTTCGCTGTCACGAATGCATAATGACGCGAGATGCCCAAGCAAAACTGGCAATCTTTCTGCTTCATTGAGCACCGGGATTATGATTGAGAATCGCATATCCATTAACC
>JBARHM010000096.1:0-6046 GCA_049799235.1 Gallionella sp. | reverse complement strand
GCCTCTAGATCGGGTTTCGAGCAAAATAGCATCACGCCATTCTCGGCAAACATGCACAGGCCGGTTGCGTAGGGGAAATCCTCTTCTTCGCCCCAGAGCTTGGTTTGGTTCAGTTCTGCGAGCAAGGCAAAGTGACCGGTCTGACCTGAATCGACCAATTGCAATATGCGAATGCTGGGGGCGTGATCCGCATCGGATTGCAGGATCAACAACGATTCACCTTTCAGTAAATGAGCAAGCTCGGACTCACTTATCCTGGGCCATGCAAGCGTGCTGCCGAAAATGGGAATGGGAGGTGCATCGGGCCCGACCGCTGTAAGACTGGAATATATCGCCTTCAGTGAATATATTTCTTCCGCACTGGGTGAGAATTTTCCCTCGCGCAAACGCAATGCGGATCGCTCAAGATTGCCTTGCACCAACATCAGCCGCTGATTCACGGCCAAGGCAAAATCCTTGCTGGTATCAACCAGCCTGGATTGCGCCTGTTCGGTGATGATGCTGCGCACCTGGCTAAAAGTGAGCACTGCCATCACCAGCATGGGAAGAAAAGCAGCCAGCACGAACATGGCGAAAATGCGGCGTGCAACGCTGCCACGCAGGAATGTTCTTTCGAACTTCATGGGCTACGCAGACTCAAAAATCGGCAGCCAAACCGATAAACTGGCCATCGCGTATCCGTATCACATCGTCCAGGCTATCCTTCTGGCTGATCTGCATTTTTGTCACGCCATCCTTACCCTTGCTGTAGAGATCGTAGTCTGAATTGAGGGGGTTGAGTGATTTATCCTTGCGTAGGCTGCCTTTCCCTTTTTGTGTCGTGATATTCAGGTACTCGTAAGCATGCCCCCATGGATCGACTTTACCTCCCACGCCGGCATCAGCCAAGCTATCTGGCAACTCGCGGTTGTCATTTTCGTACTGCTTGATAAACGAACCAATTTCGACGATATCGCTTATCGCTTTCTGGACATTGATGCGATCTTTATAGTCGCCATACATGGGAATCACAATGGCAGCCAGGACTGCCAATATTGCCACCACTATACCCAATTCGATTAGAGTAAAGCCCGAGGATTTTGTTATGGCGAGGCTCCATTCTTAAATTATGTTGGCTAAACTGCGATACAGATATATCGAGAAAGTCACTACTTAAGCATTATGGTTGGCTGATTACTCCTGAGAAATTAAAACAGGATGGGACGCGCTTACCATGTCGCCATCATCAACCATAAATCAACCCATAACATGTTGACACAATTGCTAAAACTTAACAAGTGCTATGGAGAAAATCGACATTCCGTAACGTATCGGTCACTTCGCAAGGGTCTGCTTTCGGCTTCGAAATAACAAGACATTTTCCTGAAACTCAAGAATAGTGATGACGTCTATAATTCGTCTTTGCACATCCTGTCATCCCGACTTGATGGAACGTACGTCAAGCAGACAAACCGATCTTGGAGAACCGCATGAAACTGCTGAATTCCATCTTCCTCCTCATTCTTACTGTTGTGATCGCGATGCTCCCGGCGTGCGGTGGAGGGCAATCGGATGCACCTGCATTCAATCCCGTCGTTTCGATGAACGCCAATATCGGGTCTGAGCCGTTCAACAACTACATCGCGGAATACCAGGCCATCTAAACTGACGGCGCGCGCGGCGCCCAGACCGCCGCTCCCTGGAGCAGCCTGAACCCAACCGGGACCACCTACGATCTCACGATGATCACCAACGCCTATTTTGGATTGAACGCTCTGATGGGATACGGATACACCTCTATCCTGATCAATATCCCCATCGTGGCGATCGCTTCGAGAACGATGCCGGCGGACATCGCAGGGCTAGCATTCAACGACCCGACAGTAATAGCTCGTTACGACGCCTTGATCGACCAGGTTGTTCCTTACCTCAACAGCAGCGTGAACTACGTTTCGCTAGGTAACGAAGTCGATACCTGCTTCTCCACCCATTCCTCGGAGTGGGCTGCCTACAAGGCTCTCATCGAAGACGCACGTACCTATATTCACTCGTTGAAACCTAACATCAAGGTCGGCGTCACCACGACCTTCGACGGCGCGACTTTCACGCAGGCCGCCAACGTGGCCAGTCTGAATGCGAACATGGACGTCGTCATCCTGACCTACTATCCGATAAGCACTTCCTTCCTTGTCCGGAACCCGTTGACGGTCGACACGGACATGGCCTCGATGGTGGCTCTCGCCGGAAACAAGCCGCTCGTCCTGCAGGAATGGGGCTACCCTTCGAGCAGCGTTCTCTCGAGCACTGAGCAAATGCAGGCTGATTTCATTACGTACACTTTTTCATCGTGGAGGCAGTACGGATCCGGCCGTATCCCATTCATCAGTTTTTTCAAGTGGCACGATTGGAATTCAACTTATTGCGCAACGCTGTCAGGCCAGAGTTCCGGCCAACCCTTTTACGAATTCCTTTGCTCGCTCGGATTGCTTAACAACAACGGCACTCCGAAGATGGCCTACTCGGCATTGATCACAGAACTTTCGTACTTGGGATATTAGGGAACAGCCCGCGGTTTCCGGGGAAACCTCAGGGACAGTCCACAATCAATAATTTGGCAACTATGGTTTCCGATTTCATTTACTTCCAAAGTTACATTCCGATACCGCACAATCCACTGTGTGCAAATGGCATCGCAGTCGATTTCTTTTTTCATCCGCGCACGCAACCCCATAAAGTAATTCGGCAAACCGGGATTTGGGTAAAATACAGGTATGGGGGCATCGGTAACAATCATATTGAAATGACCGCTTTCTGGAATACTTCAGCATGCAAAGAAATATCGGTTTGATTCTGGCCGGGGGCGGTGCACGCGCCGCTTACCAGGTTGGCGTATTGAAAGCGATCGCCAAAATATTGCCGCGCGCCGCGCCCAGTCCATTCGCGGTGGTTTGTGGTACATCGGCAGGCGCAATCAACGCTGCCGCATTGGCCATGAACGCCGGCAATTTACGCAGCGCCGTCAAACAACTGCTTAGTTTCTGGAAAGATTTCCGAGCCGAGAACATATACCGTTCCGATCCTATCGGCGCGTTCAGTAATTCCGGGCTTTGGCTTGCCGGGCTGCTGTTAAGCTTTTTGGGTATCAATAAATTAAACCACGTGTCTCTGCTGGACAATTCACCGTTAAGGCGATTGCTCAAGGAAACACTTCCGTTGAATAAGATTCAGGAGAGCCTGGATGCCGGATTTCTGCACGCCTTGGGCATTACTGCATCCGGTTATACGTCAGAACAATCGGTGACTTTTTTTCAGTCCGGGACGGATGTTCAGGGATGGAAACGAGCACAGCGCATAGGATTGCCGGCAAGGATTGAAATCGATCATTTACTGGCATCATCGGCCATACCCTTCCTTTTTCCGGCGGTACGTATCAACCGGGAATATTTCGGTGACGGTTCAATGCGCCAGATCGCGCCTATCAGCTCGGCATTACATCTGGGGGCCAAGCAGGTGATGATAATAAGCATGGGTCAAAGCAATCTGGAGCCGCCAGAACGCGTCCGAGTCACTGGCCACCCGTCTCTGGCACAGATTGCCGGTCATACTTTAAACAGTATCTTTCTGGATAGCATGGAGGTTGACCTGGAAAGACTGCGGCGAATCAACCATACCGTCAGCCTGGTCCATGAAGAAAGGCGTTCACATACTCCTTTGGTTCACATCGATGTTTTGGTGATCGAGCCCAGCCAGAAGGTCGATGCGATTGCCAAACGTTATGTTTCCAACTTGCCCTGGAGTATCCGCTTCATGCTGCGAGGAGTGGGTGCGATGAGCAGCAGTGGGGCTAACCTGGCGAGTTATCTGCTATTCGAGAAGGGCTTTTGCAGAGCCTTGATCGAGATGGGCTATCAGGATGCCATGAGACGCAGGGAAGAAATAATTGCATTTCTCGATTCGGGCACAAAGTCTGACAGTGCAGATTAATGATAATAGGAAACAGTCCTTAAAAACATCATATAAACCCATAGCTGAGCCCTGCAATACTGTTTTAATAAGGAATCTGCCATGTCTTACAAAGTGACTTCTGAACAGAAAGCCGGTTATATGCACGCTGTCGTCACCGGCACGAACAGCAAAGAAAACGTGATGAGTTATCTTGCGGATATCCTCCACGAGTGCATGGACCGCGACTGCTTTCGCGTGCTGATCGAAGAGCGTCTCGAGGGTCCCCGCTTGAATACGACGGAAGTGTACGAAATCGCATCTCAAGAACAGGCTCATGCTGCCAGGCGGCGGCCAGTCATTGCCTATGTAGACGTGAATGCCTTGAACTTATCGAATATGAAGTTTGCTGAAGACGTGGCGGTCAACCGCGGAAAATCCGTACGAGTGTTTCCTACCGTGACCGATGCCGCACGATGGTTGGAACATCTTGACGACACCGGCACCAGACCAGACGCTGCCTCTCACGCGAATAAACAATAGCGGACAGTCCACGTTTTCATGGTGCGAGGATAACCCTTTGGTCAGCGACGGGAAAAATGGCCTGGACAATAAAAGAAGCGCGTATCAAAAATCCCAGCGCAGACCTGCCGAATAGAAAATACGTGTCGTTTTGGTGGTTTGCTGCACACCGCTGGAATCAGTAACTTCATAACCACAATCCATATCCAGATTGAGTTGATCCCTGATGCGATAGGTTCCGCGGATCATGGGGGAAGTCAGATTGGTTGTGGTGCCGAATTGATCTTTCAGACGATATAACTGCAGCGATGGATTCATCGTCCATCTTTTACCGAGCAAGGTATAGTTATAAAGATAGATGGAAAAGCCGTTTACCGCACTGCTGGTGTTTAAAGTGATGCTCCCCGACCAGATATCGTTATCAGTATAGAGGCTGTTACCGACAAGCTGCCCTGTCACGCTCTTTTCAGTACCGCGGCCCGGCATGGCCGGAAGAATACCTTCGAGCGGAGTCGTCCCGCTGGCAGGCAAACCGGACGTGTTCGTGAGCCGCAGATCACCGCTCATTTGCCATTGTTTGTGTAGCGGGATGCTGATGCCGATCTGCGCCATATTGGATGTGGCAGTGCGTGCCAGCGCCAAGTCACGCAAGCTGTCGGCTGACATGGTTTGCAGCAATTCATTGACCGAAGATGTGCTCGCGCCGAGCAGGGCATTTCGTATGCTCAACGAAGGGGCCTTGCGGTGATCAACCATGAAGTTCGCCGTTCCACCGTACGCAACAACCGTACCCATGACTTGCGCAGCGTTCAATTCGTTGAAGTAGGTGTCATAATCAAGCAGTGCATACGCAGTCTTGTTTACTTCGAAGTACCTGAACTCCGCACCCATTGCCCGGCGATCGGTAGTCCCTTCGACTCGCTGGTTGATGGCATATAAAGTAACCGGGCCTTTGATCGCGCTTGCACCCACGAACGTAGGCTTGCTTCCATAAGAAAAATCAGACAGCACACCGGCAACTCCGTTTATGCTCGTTTCCTGTGCTATTCCATATGAAGCCGTGATTCCATCGAAACGTCCGAGCACACCGGCACCATACGAAGATTGGCGCCCCAAACGCAAAGTCTATTCTTTCGAGCGGTTCCTTATATCCGCATATGCTGCGATCAGCCGATTCCGGCTTGGCTGCGATGTCAGGAAATTCAAGTTGCTCACATCGCTGAACACCATGCGACCGTCATATTCCTCGCTCACGTAACGCTCGGTTGCATCCAGGTTGGTTATCAGCATGGACTGGTCGACCAGAGAAATTGTCGAACTCGTCGGCGTGTTATTGAATAAGACAGTTGAGTCTATCTTGCTGTGGCTGTAGTAATAATGCGGTGAAACGCTGGCGTATGATATCCATTGAGCTGCCCGGCTTGTTACCTTGGCAGCAGTTGTGCCCGGTTTTACAGTACTCGGCATTCCTGCCAATCCTGTCAAGCGCTGGGCCACACGTACCGCACCTTCCCCTTCCGGATATATCTTCAGATACAGTTCCTACTCAACCCTGGCTTTATCGATTTGTCCGGAACGCTCTCGCGCCACACCAACCCATTCC
>JBARHM010000095.1:0-4222 GCA_049799235.1 Gallionella sp. | reverse complement strand
TTTCTTCCCCTGCCGGAATTCCGCGCCCCTGATCGGAAACCGTCACCACCAATTCGTTCTCGATGCTTGCGGCAGAAATTTCGATGGGGGTTCCGGGCGGCGTGTACTTCACGGCGTTTTCCAGCAGGTTTGCAAACACCCGCTCGATCAGCAGGCTGTCTATCTCGACCAAAGGCAAGTCGTGCGGCAGCTTGACGGTTACCGGATGGTTGACCATGCGCATGCTCAGTCCTGCCAACGCGCCGCCGATCACTTCTTCCAGCGGTTGCCATTGCCGGTTCAGCGCGACAGCGCCCGCCTCGAGCCGCGCCATGTCCAGCAGGTTGTTCGCCAATCCGGACATGCGCATGGCTTCGTCATAAATGGCCTGTCCGAGTTCATTACGTGCATGGCTGGCCAGCCTGTCGCCGTCCCGTACCAGGCTGCTGGATGCGCCCACAATCGCCGCCAGCGGCGTGCGCAAGTCATGCGAGATCGCCGCCAGCAAGGTGTTGCGCAACTGCTCCGTTTCCATTTTCAGCTGTGCCCTGTGCGCTTCCGCCGCCAGCCTGACCCGCTCCAGCGCCAGCGCGATCTGGCTGACAAAAGTTTCCAGCAGCCGCTGCTGCTCTGGCATCGCAAGCCGCGCCGGGTTGAGCGGCAGCATTGCCAGCACTCCTATCATTCCGGAAGAGGCTTTCAGCGGCAGGTAAACCACCTCGCCCCCCGGCAGGGTGTCCGTACCCTGTCCCGCAATATGTTCATGGTCATACACCCATTGCGCCACGCTCAGGTCGCTGCCATGGCAGGATTGAGCCGATCCCTCTCCCTTCGGATAAACGATGCGCCCCGTTTCATCGGGCAACAATACGACTGCCTGCGCTTCAAATACTTCCGCCACATGCTTGATTGCGATGCGCACGATATAGTCCTCGCCTCGCGTCGCGGCCAGTTCGCGGCTCATGGCATACAGAGAAGCGATGCGGCGCTCGCGGTGGCCGGCGACCTTCGCTTGGTGGCGGATGCTTACCGTCATGTTGCTGATCACCAATGCGACCAGCAGCATGACGGCGAAAGTAATCAGGTACTGGGTATCCGAAACGGCAAAACTGAACCGCGGCGGCACGAAAAAGACATCGAACAACACCACGCTCAGAAACGAACTCAGCACCGATGGGCCGCGCCCGTAACGCGCGGCGACCACCACCACGCCCAACAGGTAAACCATGATCAGGTTGGCCAGATCGAAATGGTCAAACATGAGCCAGGCGACGGCGGTGCAGATCGCCGTCGCGGCAACCGCCCATGGGTAACCCGCGCGCCACTTGAATAGCGGGCGCTGCTCCCCGGATGCAAGCCCGAGGTATAAACGGCTGCGCGAGAAATAGGGATTCTCCCTTGTCTGTGACAGGAAATCGGATTCCTTGCCCACCACGTGAATGCCTATATCGCCGGCTTGACGAACGATGGTGTCAACCAGCGATCCGAACAGCCAGCGTTTCCATCCCGACCGTGTCGGCTTGCCCAACACGATGCGGGTGACATTGCGGGTGCGGGCATATGAAATCACCTCCTCGGAGAGCTTGCGGCCTCCCAGTGTTACCGTCTCCGCACCCAGTTCTTCCGCCAGCTTCAGTGTGCGCAAAATGGCATCACGTTGTTCCTTGGAAAGATGCTGGAGTTTTGCCGTCTCGACATACACCACGATCCACTCCGACTTCAGCAACTGCGCCAGGCGGTACGCTGCACGCACCAGGTTCTCCGCATAGCTGCCCGGCCCGATACAGACCAGCATCCGCTCTTTCACCTGCCAAACATCCCGGATGGCATGGTCTTCGCGGTAGTCGCGCATCTGCGCATCGACACGGTCCGCCGTGCGGCGCAATGCCAGTTCGCGCAATGCGATCAGGTTACCCTTGCGAAAAAAATTCTGCGCCGCGCGTTCCGCCTGCTGGGGGAGATAGACTTTGCCTTCCTTCAGCCGCAGCAACAACTCATCCGGGGGAAGATCGATCAGCTCGATTTCGTTCGCTCGCTCCAGCACCGCGTCGGGTACGGTTTCCCATACCGGGATGCCGGTGATTTGCGAAATGACATCGTTGAGGCTTTCGATGTGCTGGACGTTAATCGTGGTGTAGACATCGATACCCGCATCCAGCAATTCCTCAACATCCTGCCAGCGCTTGGGATGGCGCGAACCCGGTGCATTGGTATGCGCCAGTTCATCCACCAGGATCAGCGCAGGTTTGCGCTTGAGCGCGGCATCCAGGTCGAACTCGCGCAGTTGCGTATCCCGGTATTCCACCGCGCGCGGCGGCAGGACTTCCAGCCCTTCCAGCAACTGTTCCGTTTCGGCACGCTTGTGCGTTTCCACATAGCCTACTACCACGTCCAGACCTTCCGCGCGCCGTTCGTGCGCCGCCAGCAACATGCCGAAGGTCTTGCCCACCCCGGCGGAAGCGCCAAAGAAAATCTTCAGACTGCCGCGACGGCGCTTCGCTTCCGCACGCTGCACTTTTTCCAGCAGGGAATCGGGATCGGGACGTTGATCGTTCATGGCTTGGAACTACGCCGCCCAGCCTTGCCCAACAAGGACAAACGGGTGCGCAGGCTCTTCTGGTCGTCGGACAGGATGTCCATCACATCGGAAAGCTGTTTGGACTTGAGTATCGCCAGCAGCACGAGCAAGCCTGTGACCAGTGTGGTGACGAAGAAATAGGTCAATCGCACGGATAGGGGCGATTCGGCTTCGGCAATCAGGTTCATGCCGAGGAAGCCGGTAACCACCGTGCCGATCAAGCTGAACACGGTCACCACGGTGAGGCGGACGATGGTGGTGGATTGCTGCCGTTGCGAATTGCTGTCGAGGTACTGGCTCATATCCTTGAGTTCTTCCTTTACTTCCTGGTACAGTCCTTCGTTGCCCAGATGTTCGCTGCACAGGCGGTAGAGCGCCTGCACGTGCGGTCGCTCGGACAGTTCGTGGAACCAGTAGCGGTGGGTGAAGCGCAGGAAGGCCTCGAAACCGGCGTAGATCCTTCGCCTGAAACGGCTGATGGATTGCGGCAGGCGGATGTCCAGGTCATGCACCGCATCCACCATGCGGTCGGAAAACACCAGCAGTGCGGCGCGGTGAAAATGCGCGATCATGAACAGCAGAACATATTGGTGGCGGAACTGTGCCAGGATGCCGCGCGACGGGTCATGAAAGTAGTTTGCACGCGCATCTCCGGCCACAATGAAGGAGCGCCCGGTGCAGAGAAACCGAGTGTTGGGGCCGACCTCAGTATCGGTCCAGAAACGGTCATAGCAGTAGCGTGACTCGAACCCGGCCACGTCCGGATCATGCGTAGGCAACGCCTCTTCGGGATGGAGAGTGGCAACCAGGCCGAGTCGCAACCAGTTTTCCCGGCTCATGCCGAGCGGATTGTCCACCGCCAGGAAAGCCATCAACGGCATCCGGTGGTATTCGATCTGGCGGTAGCGCAGGATGCCGGTTTCCTCCGACGGGTCCAGCACCAGGGGGCGCAGCAGAAAATCCCAGTGGGCGGAAATGCCCGGAGAACGGTGCTTGCGGGTGTAGGAGAGAAATTTTTCCCGGTTGTCCGAATCGGACACGGAGAGTACCTCACCCTCCGCAGACAACCACTCGGCGCGATGTACATTGTGCTTGCCGTGACCACCTTCATCCCAGCCAGTCGGGTAGGCGCGGCCAAAGCGGTACAACAGGTCGCATACCCAGGCAAACGGCAGGTCGCCACCGGACAATTCCACTTTGAGGAAGGCTACGTTGATGTCGTCGAAAAACCAGAGTTCGATATGCTCCACGTTCAGCGTGACGGGCGCCTCGCCTTCGTGCAACTCCAGCCGCAAGGCGGAAACACCGCGCCGCCGGAATATCTTGATCGCGGAGCCGCCGGGCGGATCTACTGCATCATGGGACACATGACTATGGCTTTCGCCGTAGATGAAGCGCTGGATATAGGGCAGGAAAGCGACGAATTCCTTATAGTGCCTTTCTTCAAAATCAAGCTCACCCGCTTGAAACCGGTCCTTCAGCCTGCGCCACGGACTGCCTTCGCCGGCCCGCGCCAGCAATTCCCAGTGTGGCTTCCCGCCATTCGCAAGCGGCATCAGTTGCACCGGCCAGAAAAGCACCTTGCGGAAATGGCGGACAGTATGATCTGAAGCGGCAGTAGTCGTCATGGGCTCAAGTTTACCGCAAGTTATGGCAGCCCAATCC
>JBARHM010000094.1:0-6352 GCA_049799235.1 Gallionella sp. | reverse complement strand
ACAGTAACCACCACCCCCTTCAAAGATCAGAAGCCCGGCACATCCGGATTGCGCAAGCGGGTGCCGACATTCCAGCAAGCACACTATCTGGAAAATTTCGTGCAGTCCATCTTCGAAACTATCGGGGTTCCTCCTCACGCGACACTGGTGCTGGGCGGTGACGGACGTTACTACAACCGCGAGGCGATCCAGATCATACTCAAGATGGCGGCAGCCAACGGGTTCCAGCGCGTGCTGGTCGGCAAGGATGGCATACTTTCGACGCCAGCGGCCTCCTGCGTGATACGCAAATACCAGACCCACGGCGGCATCATCCTTTCCGCCAGCCACAATCCCGGCGGGCCGGACGGCGATTTCGGCATCAAGTACAACGCCACTAACGGCGGCCCTGCGCCGGAAAAGATCACTGAAGCGATTTTCGCATCGAGCAAGAAGATATCTCAGTACCATATTGTCGACACAAAGGATGTCGCGCTCGACCGGGCGGGCGATCATAAGATCGGCGACATGACAGTGTCTGTGATCGATCCGGTCAGCGACTATTCCGAACTGATGGAATCGCTATTCGATTTCGCCGCGATCCGTTCTCTGCTCGCCAGCGGCTTCCGCATCAGGTTCGATGCGATGCATGCTGTCAACGGACCGTATGCTCAGGAGATTTTTGCTCGCCGCCTGGGTGCGTCGCCAGATAGCCTGATGAATGCTGTGCCGCTGCCTGACTTCGGCGGCGGCCATCCCGACCCCAACCTTACCTACGCGCATGAACTGGTTGAAGTCTTGTATGGCGACAACGCACCGGACTTCGGCGCGGCTTCGGATGGTGACGGCGACCGCAACATGATCCTGGGCAAACATTTTTTCGTCAATCCCTCCGACAGTCTCGCGATACTCGCCGCGAATGCGCATCTGGTGCCGGGATACAAGCAGGGTTTGGCAGGCATCGCGCGCTCGATGCCGACCAGCGCCGCGGTTGATCGCGTGGCCGAGGTTCTTGGCGTTCCGTGTTACGAGACCCCGACCGGATGGAAATTCTTCGGCAACCTGATGGACGCGGGCAAGGTGACGCTTTGCGGTGAAGAAAGTTTCGGTACCGGCTCCAATCACGTCCGCGAAAAGGACGGTCTGTGGGCGGTATTGTTCTGGCTCAACATCCTCGCGGTTCGCAAACAAACGGTAGAAGCCATCACTCGCGAACACTGGGCGCGCTTCGGGCGCAACGTATATTCTCGGCACGACTATGAAGGCATTCCCGTCGAAGCGGCAAACGGTGTGATGAAACTGCTGCTCGGAAATTTTGCAAAACTGAAGGACGCCCAATTCGGGAACATGAAAGTGAAACTTTGCGACGACTTCAGTTATACCGACCCGGTGGATGGAAGTGTCAGCACCGGACAGGGTGTGCGCATCCTGTTCACTGACGGGTCGCGAATTGTGTTCCGACTTTCCGGCACCGGCACCGAAGGCGCAACGCTGCGCATCTATCTGGAAGCCTTTGAGGCGGACGTCGCCAAACATCACCTCGACGCACAAAAAGCGCTCGCCGACCTGATCGATATCGCCTTGCAAGTTTCAGAATTGCGTAAGCGGACCGGGCGGGACAAACCTACGGTGATAACCTGAGCGGCTATAATTGAGCCTTGGTTAACTGCCCCCGCTGTAAATGGCGAGGTTTGAATTTTTGCGGAGAAAGACATGGCACATAAAAAAATCATCCAGACCTTGGATGCACCCGCCGCAATCGGGACATATTCGCAAGCAATCCGTGTCGGCGATACGGTATATCTGTCCGGACAGATCGGGCTCGACCCGATCACGATGCAACTGGTGGATGGCATCGATGCGCAGGTCCATCGGGTCTTTCAGAATCTGCGCGCGGTGGCAAGTGCAGCGGACAGCAGCTTTGACGACATGATGAAACTGAACGTTTATCTCACCGACCTGGTTAACTTCACCAAGGTGAATGAGATCATGGCCACCTATTTTCGCCAGCCTTATCCGGCTCGCGCTGCTGTGGGCGTGGCTGCGCTGCCGCGCGGCGCGCTGGTGGAGATGGATGGGGTGCTGGTGGTTCAGGATTAAAAATAATTCCTTCCCCATTGAGGGGGAGAGCTTGCGAGGGGGCAGGACAAATCCGACAATTCATTCCAATAGCTGTGCAACCAACCAAAATCTCCCCCGCTACGCTGGGAAAACTCGCCAAGCTCGGCATACATCATCGCGCCGATCTGTTGTTGCATCTTCCACTGCGCTACGAAGACGAGACCCATCTCGCACCGATCGCTACCGTGCAACCGGGCATGACTGCGCAGGTGCAGGGTGTCATTACGCACAGCGAAATCGCCTTTCGTCCGCGCCGCACGCTGGTTTGCCGTCTGGAAGATAACAGTGGCGAGCTGTATTTGCGCTTTTTGAATTTCTATCCCAGCCAGCAGAAGCAACTCGCCGAGGGCAGGCAGATACGCGCCATCGGCGAAGCGCGCACGGGTTACTACGGGCTGGAGATGGTGCATCCGAAATGCCGCGCGGTGGATGACGATACGCCGTTACAGCAGAGTCTCACGCCAGTCTATCCGACCACAGCGGGATTATCGCAAACCGTGCTGCGCAAGCTGATCAGCAACGCGCTGGAGACATTGCCCCAGTCCGACACCTTGCCGGACGCGCTGTTGACAAGATTAAATCTTGCCCGCTTCTCGGACAGCATGCAGATGCTGCACAATCCGTCTCCGGACATTTCGGCCATTACCTTGGAGGATCGCAGTCACGCTGCCTGGCGGCGCATCAAGTTCGACGAGCTGCTGGCCCAGCAACTGTCGATGCGCGTGCATCACCGCGAGCGCGGCAAACGCGTCGCCCCGAAACTTGTGCCGCACCAACAACTAACCTTGCGTCTGATCAAGGATTTGCCGTTCACGCTGACCGGAGCGCAGCAGCGCACCTTTGCCGAGATCAGCAATGATCTGGCCAAGCCGCACCCGATGCAGCGACTGTTGCTTGGCGATGTCGGCAGCGGCAAAACCATCGTTGCGGCGCTGGCCGCATTGCAGGCCATCGAAAACGGCTATCAGGTCGCGCTGCTGGCGCCCACCGAGATACTTGCAGAACAGCATTACCTCAAGCTGCGTAACTGGCTGGAGCCGCTGGGTGTCGCGCCGGTATGGCTGTCCGGCAGTTTGAAGAAAAAAGACAAGCAACTTGCCGCCGAGCGCATCGCCTCCGGCGAGACGCTGCTCGCCATCGGCACCCATGCGCTGTTCCAGGAACAGGTCAGTTTTCACAAGCTTGGCCTGGCGATCGTGGATGAGCAACACAAGTTCGGCGTGGAGCAGCGTCTCGCGTTGCGCAATAAAGGAACTGACGCGAAAGCCACATCACCCATGGAGTCGAATTCGAGCGAACCCCACCAACTGATGATGAGCGCAACACCTATTCCGAGAACATTGGCGCTGAGCTACTACGCCGATCTGGATGTGTCGGTGATAGACGAACTGCCTCCCGGGCGCACGCCGGTGATCACCAAGTTGATCAGCGATGCGCGTCGCGAAGAGGTGATCTCAAGAGTTCGCTCCTCCTGCATGGAAGGGCAGCAGGCATATTGGGTATGCCCGTTGATCGACGAATCCGAGGCGTTGCAATTGCAAACCGCGCTGGAGACCTATCAATTGCTGACGGAAACTTTCCCCGATCTGCGCGTGGGACTGGTGCACGGCAAACTGGAAAATACTGAAAAGGCGCGCGTGATGGCAGCGTTCAAATCGAACGAATTGCAATTGCTGGTTGCCACCACGGTCATCGAAGTCGGGGTGGATGTGCCGAACGCCAGCCTGATGGTGATTGATCACGCCGAGCGCATGGGGCTTGCGCAATTGCATCAACTGCGCGGACGGGTAGGGCGCGGCGCAGAGCAAAGCCTGTGCATCCTGCTGTATCAGCAACCGCTGTCAGAGTTGGCGCGGGCGCGGCTGAAGATCATTTTCGAAAGCAACGACGGCTTCGCCATCGCGCAACATGATCTGCGCTTGCGCGGCCCCGGCGAGCTGTTGGGCGCAAGACAAAGCGGTGTGGCGATGCTGCGCTTTGCCGACATCAGCGCGGATGAAGATCTGCTGGATCAGGCACGCCAGGCCGCTGATGAAATGCTGAGGGACTTTCCCGATGCGGCACGTGAACATTTGCAGCGCTGGATGGCAAACAAGCATGACTACTTGCATGTTTGACGTTGATTATTCATCAGCTTCGATACAATGTGATATGCAGCTATCCATTCCCCGTGGACTTGATAAAAATAACAATTATTCGACAAGTTGGTCAGAATGTGACAGCCAAGAAGCCGGTCGTGTCCAAAGGTTGAATTTCATTATGCGCATGGTTCGATACATTTTCAGTTCGTATCTTTCAAGTCTCCGAGGATATAGAAACAATTGCGCGATTTTCATATGAGGCGTTTCAGGATTTCCCAATCATCAAATGAATCCCATACCTGACCTGCCCTCCGTTACACTATGCGCTGTCGATTGTCTGAATCCGGCACTTGCATTGCGCGCGCTTGATATTTGCGGACTTCAGTGCAACTTCGGTGATGTGCTGTTCCTGTCAGATACCGCAAACCAGAACCAGTTGGACGGTTGCCGCATGGTAGGGATTCCTCGCATCGGTTCGGTCGCAGAGTACTCCCGCTTCGTACTCAAGGAGTTGGGCAGGTACTGCCATACCGAACACGTGCTGCTGGTTCAGTGGGATGGCTATATCATCAATCCTCAAAGCTGGCGCCCGGAGTTTCTCGAGTACGACTATATCGGCGCACCTTGGGGCTGGTATCAGGATAAGCATCGCGTAGGTAATGGCGGCTTTTCATTGCGTTCCCGGCGGCTGCTTGACGCGTTGCTCGATGAGGACATCGTCGATCTCGATCCTGAAGATGAAGCAATCGGGCGTCGGTATCGTCCACTCCTTGAATCGAAGTACGGGATCCGGTTTGCCCCTGAGGAAATAGCCGAAGCGTTTTCGTACGAAACTACCTACCCCAAAGTCGACCCGTTCGGTTTTCACGGCCTGTTCCATATGTGGTCGGTTCTGCCACAGATGGAGCTGGATGGATTTGTCGCCAAGCTCGCAAACTCGTCTGTTGCCAGCCGCCAATACATTCAGCTATGCAAAAACTATGTCGAACTGGGGTGTCTGGAAGAGGCGGGGATAATGCTCAAGCGCCGCCTCGAAGTAGCCCCAGATGATAACGAATCCAGAAAACTGTTTGAATTACTCGCGTCTCCGCAGGCCGGCGTTCCGCCGGCGCAGCCTATGCTGGGGCGCAACGACCCATGCCCCTGCGGCAGCGGCAAGCGATACAAGCAATGCTGTGGTGCAATTTCAGAAACCCAGCCAGCTTCAATCCAGTCGTCATCCGGACAAATCGGATTCCTGCTGCAAAATGCGATGGCACATCATCATGCGGGGCGTTTGGCAGAAGCTGAAGAGGGCTATCGCCTCATTCTTAAACACAAACCGAATCATGCCACTGCGCTGCAATATCTGGGAGTCCTGACGAGGCAACGTGGCGATCCGGTACGCGCACAGCAATTGATCCGGCGAGCACTTGACCTTCGTTCATATATGGCCGACTTCCTGATCAATCTCGGCATGTGCCTGCGCCTGAAGGGTCGGATGAAGGAGGCGCAAGATTGCGATTCTTGTGTGCTCGCGATCAGACCGGATTATGTTCCGGCATTCAACAGCCTGAAGGTATCCGAAATATCCGGGTCCGTTGAATCCGGCCAGATTTAGCCTTGGACGAAGAACTGTTGTGTTGACCAGTCACGCCAAGCCGCTGATGAAAGGCCGAGGGACTTTCCCGATGTGGTACGTGTGCATTTCAGCGCTGAATGGCAAACAAACATGATCACCTGTATGTCTGACAAGTTCTGGCACGGGGCGGCACTGGGTTGCGGTGTGGATCTTGCGCCCTGGCTGCGAGATCACGGTTCGTTGACTCAGCGTATCCAGCAACGCTGCACTCGCTTTGAGGTGCGCAACATGCACAGCAGGTTGGCGCGTATCGCGCTGGATGAATCGGCATTGCTGGGTATCGCGCCACAGCAACTTGCCTACGCGCGCGAAGTATATCTGTACGCCGATGACCAACCGGTAGTGTTTGCCCACAGTGTCGTTGCTCGCGAGTATTTGTGCGGTGCATGGTCGACTGTGCGCAGCCTGGGCAACAAACCGCTTGGCGCAATGTTGTTCGCGCATCCGCTGGTGGAACGCAATCCGCTGCACTACAAAGTGCTGCGTAACACACACCCGTTGTATCAGAGCGCCGTGGCAGAGCTGAGTGATCCGCCGCACAGGTTGTGGG
>JBARHM010000093.1:0-10304 GCA_049799235.1 Gallionella sp. | reverse complement strand
CTCCCGTATCTTCCTCCAGACTTCGTTTTCCGATCCTCTTCCGTTGGTGACGACGCATTTGAGTTTCGGCGCACCGAGTTCAGCAAGTTTTTGATAGCCGGCTGCCTCGATGCGCGCCAGGCCTTGCAACAAACCCTGAAGGAATTCGACATCATTACCGGGACGCGGCTCCAGTCGCGGCGCGAGTTGCGCATCGTTGACCGGGAAACGCTCGCCGATTTTAGTAAGCGGGTAATAATCCAGCGGACTGTCTCGTAGGGGATTGATCTGTGAACTCAAGGCGCTCAGTTGTGCATCATCGAAATAGCGGAGCAGTATTCCTGCACCGGCATTCGATGCACCGCCCACCAGCCACTGGTCGCCATAGCGATGGCTGTATACACCGTATTCTGGTGCGTCGATGCGCCGTTCGGAAAGTTGTTTGAGTACCAGCGTTGTGCCTAGCGAAGTCACGCCGGTGCCGATGTCAGTTATATCCACCTCCGACGCGATGAAGGCGGCGTTGCTGTCGGTGGTGCCGGTGTGGATGGCACATTGCGGGTTGATGCCGAAATGTGCGGCGATTTCCGGCTGGATGTTGCCGATGACAATTCCTGGGGCAAGCACGCTTGGAAGCAGCTGCGAGTGGGGCAGCGTAGTCACCCAATCGGGCCAGCATAGCAACTCGACGTCATAGCCGGTCTTCAGCGCATTGTGATAATCGCTGATGCCGGGCTGCCCGCTGAGCAGTGCGGTCAGCCAATCTGCCTGATGCAGGAAATAGGCAGCCCGAGTACAGTCGCTGTGCTGCGTCAGCCAGAGAAACTTGGCGAGACCGGAGGTGGCGGTGCAAACTGAATGAGAGTGAGGCGAAATGCTCTTCAGTTGTTCTGCTTGTGGACACGCACGGTCGTCGTGGTAGAGCAGGGCGGGATGCAGCGGCTCCAGCTCGGCATTGCACAGCATCACCGTGCCCGACGTCCCGTCTATTGTGATGCCGCTCAACCCGGCGGCGATGTTCTTCGGCAGCGCATGCAGCAATCCGTGCAATGCGCTGCGCCATTCCAGCGGAGTTTGAGTAACTGGATCGGGGTAGGCGATGCGCTGCTCCCAGACGATGGACTTGTCATGGTCAATTGCGCAGGCGCGCGCGCCGGAGGTGCCGAAATCCATGCCGAGGTAATAATTCATACAGAAAAGGGATAAGGGAGAAGAGTTAAAGGGGTAAGGGGAAAGACGGTGCAGGGCAGAAGCTCTTTCCCTTGACCCTTCACCCTTTTCCCTTCCCTATCTGGTATTCGACTGCGTACCGAACTGACTCAGGTCAACGACCGGCGCGGGTTGCCAGCCGGGTTTCCGGTGTTCCGCGGCCACGTTGGTGAAGATGCCGCCGCGCACGTAGAACTTTGCGGTGAGGCGCATGAAGCGGGGCTGGGTGGCGGCGACCAGGTCATCCAGGATGCGGTTGGTGACATCCTCGTGGAAATGGCCCTCGTTGCGGAACGACCAGATATACAGCTTGAGGCTTTTCAGTTCGACACACTGTTTGTCAGCGATGTAATCCAGTATCAGCGTGGCGAAATCGGGCTGTCCAGTCTTGGGGCACAAGCAGGTGAATTCCGGGATTTCCATGCGGATATGGTAGTCGCGCTGCGGGTTCGGGTTGGGGAAGGTTTCCAGAGTCTTGCTTGGTTGGGTCGTCATTTGGTATGGCCGCCAGGTTCGGTTAGAATAGCGCCCATTATATCGCTGTGCTGTTCATGGAATCCCAATAAATTGCGCCTTTCCCAGATCAAACTAGCCGGTTTCAAATCCTTCGTCGACCCAACCCATATCTTGCTGCCGGGGCAGATTGTCGGCGTTGTAGGCCCGAACGGCTGCGGCAAGTCGAATGTCATTGATGCGCTGCGCTGGGTGCTGGGCGAATCGAAAGCCTCCGCGTTGCGCGGCGAGACCATGCAGGATGTGATCTTCAACGGTTCCAGCAAGCGCAAACCGGTATCACGCGCCAGTGTGGAACTGATCTTCGACAATTCGCTGGGCAAGGCCGCCGGGCAGTGGTCGAGCTACGCGGATATCTCCATCAAACGCGTGTTGCAGCGCGACGGCGATTCCAGTTACTACATCAATAACCAGCATGTACGCCGCAAGGATGTCACGGACATCTTTCTGGGTACCGGCTTGGGAGCGCGCGCTTACGCGATCATCGAGCAGGGCATGATCTCGCGCATCATCGAGGCCAAGCCGGAAGAGTTGCGCATCTTTCTGGAGGAAGCCGCGGGCGTTTCAAAATACCGCGAGCGCCGCCGCGAGACGGAATTGCGCCTGGGTGACACGCGCGAAAATCTGCTGCGCGTCAGCGACATCCTGCAAGAGCTGGAAAAGCAGCTTGAGCATCTGGGTGCCCAGGCGGAAGTGGCGAGGCAATATCGCGCTCTGGAAATGCAGCGCGACACCACCCAGCATCTTTTCTGGCTGGTTAAAAAGCAGGAAGCGGAAGCGCAGCGCACAAAATTCTCCCACGCCACCGACAAGACCCGCGTCGAACTGGATGCCGAATCCGCCCGGCTGCGTGAAATCGAAAGCCAGCTGGAAACCACACGCAGCGAACATTACAAGCTTTCCGACGCACTGCATGTCAAGCTGGGAGAACTATACACGGCAAATAACGAAATCGCCCGACTCGAGCAGCACATCAAGCATGTCACGGAACAACGCCAGAGGCTGAACCAGCAGATCGCCAACACCGAGCGTCAGGTCGAGCAGCAGCAGCATCAACGGCAGGGCGTGCATTCCTTGCTGGAACACTGGCAGCGCCAGCAGGAAGGTGCAGGAGTCAAGGTCAGCGATGCCGAGCAGTACGCTCAGGCGGAAGGAAAGAATCTGCCGCAGGCGGAAGAGGCGGCGCGAATCGCACAGGAACGTCACAACGCGCTGCAGCGAGAACAGCTGATACTGGAACAGCAATTGCAGCTTGCCGATACACAAAGAACCAACCTGCAACGCAACATCCAGCAACTGGAATCGCGCCGTTCGCGCCTGCTGCTGGAAAAGGACAATTTGCCCGGCCCCGATACCGGCGCTTTGCAACAGGCTCAGCAGCAGTTGACCGAGCTTGAGACGGAGCGTTCCGAGCAGGTGCATAAGCTGGCCAACCTGCAAGAGCAGTTGCCCAATGCAGATATCCAGCGACAAAACCAGCGTGATTCACTGCAACAGCAGGAGCGTATGCTTGCGCAGACCGAGGCGCGTTTGCATGCATTGCAGCAATTGCAGCTGCAGATCGACAGCGACAAGAATCTGAATGCCTGGCTGCAACAGCACCAACTGGATAAGTTGCCGCACCTGTGGCAATCCATCCGTATCGAGAACGGGTGGGAAGACGCATTGGAAGCGGTATTGCGCGAACGGCTGAATGCGCTTGCCGTCCCCGCGCTGGGTGATTCCGCCACGTGGACTGACGCGCCTCCGGCAAAGCTCGCACTGTTCACGACGACTATTGGCGGGGAAGTTGATTTCAGCGGCGTGGCAGAATTGAAACCGTTGCTAAGCTATGTGCAATGCCAGGACCCTCATGTGCTCCCGGTGATGCGCGATTGGCTGGCTCATGTGTATGCAGTTGCGGATCTCTCACAGGGTTATGCGCAGCGCGTGCAATTGCCGGCGGGCGGCTGGTTCGTTACCCCGCAAGGGCACCTGATCGGCGCGCACAGCGTGCTGTTCCATGCGCCGGACAGCCAGTTGCACGGTGTGCTGGCGAGGCAGCGCGAGATCGAGTCGTTGGAGCAGGAACTGGCCGAGCAGAATCGCAATGCAGAGTATTCCAGACAGCAGGTCGCACAGGCCGAGCAGCACTATCAATCGATCGAAGCTCAGATCGCACCGCTGCGTAACTCCGGTAACGAGTTGCAACAACGTTTGCACGCTGTGCAAATGAACATACTCAAGCTTACCCAGGCGCATGAGCGCAGCGCGGAACGCACCATGCAGATCGAGCACGAGATGCAGGAAATGGCTGAAAATCTCGAAAGCGAACAACGCCAGCTATCCGCCATCGACGAACAGATGGCGATGTTGCGCGAGCAGAACTCCACTTTCCATGGGCAGGTGGATGAGGCGCAGCGTCATGCCAATGCCCAGGATGCGGCGTTGCGCGAGCAGCGCGGAAGGGTACAGCAGGCGCAACATGCCTTGCAGGAAGCGAATTTCTTTGCCAAGACCTGCACCGAAAAGATCGCCGATCTGCAGCACAATATCCAGCAGCTGACCGAGGCTTTGACACAGTTCGAGCACAATCTGGTCCAGTTGCGTGCAGATTTGTCGGGCAGCGAAGATGAAACCGCCAGGCAGGAACTGCAGGCGGCATTGCAGGTGCGCCAGACCTGCGAACAGGAACTGGCCTCCGCCCGCAATGTGCTGGAAAATGCCACGGTCGGCCTGCAGAAAGCCGAACAGGAGCGTCTTGCCTGCGAGCACAAGCTCAGTCCGCTGCGCGACAAGCTCAACGAGTTGACGCTCAAGGAACAAGAGTCGCGCCTGCATGCCGAACAATGGACGGAGCAGCTGCAGGGGGTGGATGAGCAAGCGCTGATGCCGCTTTTGGAAGGTGGCAACAAAAGGCCGAATGCCTTGCAGAGCGAGTTGAATAGCCTGAATACGGACATCGAAGCACTGGGCGCGGTGAATCTTGCCGCGCTTGATGAATTGCAGACCGCAAACGAGCGCAAAGCCTATCTGGACTCGCAGGCCAAGGATCTGAACGAGGCGATGGCGACGCTGGAGGATGCGATCCGCCGCATCGACAAAGAGTCACGGGAGTTGTTGATGGACACCTATAACCGGGTCAATCAGCATCTGGCGGAGATGTTCCCGGTGCTGTTCGCCGGCGGTGAGGCTCGCCTGGTGCTGACCGGCGAGGAGATACTGGATAGCGGTGTACAGGTGATGGCACAGCCGCCGGGCAAGAAGAACAGCACGATACATCTGTTATCCGGCGGGGAAAAAGCACTGACTGCGATCGCGCTGGTGTTTTCCTTGTTCAAGCTCAATCCCGCGCCATTCTGCCTGCTCGACGAGGTTGACGCTCCGCTGGATGATACCAATACCGAAAGGTTGTGCGCGCTGATCACGAGTATGTCTCAACAAACCCAGTTTGTATTCATCAGTCACAACAAGATCACGATGGAATTGGCGCAACAACTGGTCGGTGTGACGATGCAGGAAAAGGGTGTCTCAAAAGTCGTCGCGGTGGACATCGAGGAAGCGCTGCGGATGCGCGACGAGCCGATGGTCGCCTAGCGGCTGCCTGAGGACTATTTGCAGAGTCTGCTGATATCCTGCTGGGTTCTTTCTATGCGTTGCTGGCGTTGTTCATCGTCAAGATAGACTTGCTGGCCGTTGGCATCGAGTGTCTTGATGCGCATGCCTGATTGGAGGCCTTTCAGGCTAAGTTGCGCCCGGTCGCAGTTTTCCTGGTTGGCTGCTTTGTTGGACAGATCCTTGGCGGCCTTGTCGGCTGCATCTTTCTCTGCTTTTTGTTTTTTCTTTAATTCCGCTTCGCGCTCCGCGATGGTTTTTGGCTCGCCGGATTCGCTTGGTTCTGGAGCGTTGCTTGATTCTGTAGCGCCGCCTGTTTCTGCGGACCCCTTGGTTTTGGAAGTTGGGCCGATCATCTTGGAATTCGTGCTGGGACCTGGCGGTTGATCCGAATAATGTACCCGACCGTTCTCATCTATCCATTTGTAGGACTCGGCAAAGGCGTTGATGCAGAACATCATCAATATGACCAAAATGGAATATTTCATCGTTATGCACCCCGGCGCTCGCATTTGCGTTGATAAGCATAGTCGATAAGGCAAATTCAGTAGTAGAATTTCAATGATATAGTTCCACCAGATTTTTGCGCAAGTCTAGCACAGGCAAATACGATTGCGGTTCGGTTAGTGAGTCCGAAAAGCGGTCTCTTCCCGGAATTCAAGGAGAGCAGGGTATGACTGAAGGCGAGAAAGATGTTGCCACAAGTTCCGAATACTATGATGTTGAGAAAAATGGCGCGTTGGTGTTGAAATTATTCACTACCTACTACCAATCCAACAACCATTCCGGGAAGATCTACGACGAATCGCCCGATTTCTTTCTGGTCAAACCACTGGCGCTGGAAGGCAAGGTTGCTGCCACGCGCAGTTCAGATAAATTGCTGCTTGAAGACAGTGTTCAGCGTGCCAAGGCGCGTAATGGTTACATCGGTGTGTCCAAGCATCGCAATCCAAAACTGGGTTATTACTGGCTGGAACTGACGGTGATGCCGTTCATGATGGGTGACGCAGTGAGCAAGGACAATAAGGGCGAGTTCTTTTATATCCTCACCAAATTCATCGAGTACACCAAGCAGAACCCGAAAATATACGGGGATCTGACCGCCGAAATGGAATCGGACAAGGATATCGCACTGATGCTTGCCGGAATAAACAAGATGGCAAGCCGGCTTGGCACTTCGCTCAAGCTCTATCCGGAAAACATGCTTGTTTCATACAATCCGAATTGGCCGGTAACGGAGGTCAAGAAACTGCTCCATTCGCTCAAGGAAAATGATCAGGACTGGTGCGAAGTGTTCTTTGAATACTTGATCTATGTGATGGGCAAGAAAAGCTAAGAGAATCTCTAAAAATCCAGATTTCATCCCAACTGCTGTGTTGCGTAAAAAATTTCTTGCTTACATATAACTCATATGCGGCGCTGCGAAATTTTTCCCGCGCCTTGCATTTGGGCGAACTCTGAATTTTTAGAGGTTCTCGTAAAGCATTAAATAGTGAAGCGTAGAACCGTTTCTGCTTTTCACTATTCACCCTTCACTCTTCACCGCTCACAACTTTCAGCAGAACCAGCACCGCGCCGCTACCACCTAGTTTGGGTGGTGCATCGCAGTATCCCAGTACCCGCGGATGCTGGGTGAGCCAGTGGCGCGCCAGTTTGCGCAATACCGCCTCGCCGCTTTTGCTGTTCGATCCCTTGCCATGTATCACCAGCACGCAGCGCAACCCGTTGTGCATCGCTTCGTGCAGGAACTCCTGCAACAGTTTGCGTGCCGCATCTCGGTGGTTGCCATGCAGGTCGAGGCTGTCCTGAACCGGCCAAACACCGCGCCTGAGCTTGCGCAATGCCATGCGCGACAATCCATTGTGCAGATATTCAGCCGGGGCGTCTTCCGCCCCATGGTCAGTCAGCATGTCGGTTATCGCCGGCCCTGTTACAGAAGGGCGCAGCACAGGCTTGCGCGGCGGATTTTGCTGTTTGATCCGGTTTTGTTCCGCCAGCGGTTTTACCTCGCCGATTGTCGCGCGGAACAGCGCAGCATCGTCCGGCTCGATCTTGTCAGTTTGATTTTTTGAAGGCTTCTTCACAACGTCACTAGTGCTGTAGTTGTGCGGTAATGTTCATCAACAGGGTGTTAAGAAACGTTGCAAGAGGCGATCAGGCAAGGCGGAAACCTGGGAAAAAGTAGCCGCTCTGACACGGTGTTGCGAAGCATCCCGGTGCGGGAAGAGCGGCCTGCATCTGCTCCCGCAATCGGCTGGCTTCGCCATAACCAGCGACTTGGCGAGTGAAGTTAGCTCGCCTAGTCGAATGGGTAGTAGTTCTATCAGTAACGTGTTGCAGATGCGGTTTGCACAAAGTTTATCGCTACGCGACCCCGCATTTTTCGCCGATTTCCAACGCAGCATCATCGCCTCGCATAACCAATGACTTAGTTGGTGTAGTTTACCAACTTAGTCAGATGGCTAGTAGTTTCACCAGTAGTTTTTCAGCACCCTGTTAGATCTTGCCCAGCGAAGCCAGATACTTGTCCGCATCCAGCGCCGCCATGCAGCCTGTCGCGGCGCTGGTGACAGCCTGACGGTAGACATGATCCTGCACATCGCCTGCCGCGAACACTCCGGAAATGCTGGTTGCCGTGGCATTGCCCTGAGAACCGCTGTGGGTCTGGATGTAGCCGTTGGCCATTTCGAGTTGACCGGCAAAAAGATCGGTGTTGGGTTTGTGCCCGATCGCGATGAATACGCCTTGTACCGCGATCTCCCGTTTCTCGCCGCCGGGTACCAACTTGACTCGCATGCCGGTTACGCCGCTCGCATCACCGAGAACCTCGTCCAGCGTACTATTCAGTTGCAGTGTGATCTTTCCTTCCTTAACTTTCTCCATCAGATGATCGACCATGATGCGCTCGGCGCGAAACGCATCCCGTCTGTGCACCAGCGTTACATGTCTGGCGATATTGGAAAGATACAGGGCTTCTTCCACGGCGGTGTTGCCGCCGCCGATCACTGCGACATCCTGGCCTTTATAGAAGAATCCGTCGCAGGTCGCGCAGCCTGAGACGCCCCGGCCCATATAGGCTTCCTCGGAAGGCAAGCCCAGATATTGCGCCGAGGCGCCGGTGCAGATGATCAGCGCATCGCAGGTATAGCTGCCCGAGTCTCCAACCAGCAGGAACGGTTTTTGGTGCAACTTGGCGGTGTTGATATGATCGAAAATGATCTGCGTGCTGAAGCGTTCCGCATGCTTTTGAAAGCGCTCCATCAGTTCAGGGCCTTGTACACCCATTGCATCTGCAGGCCAATTGTCCACATCGGTGGTGGTCATCAACTGACCGCCCTGCGCCATGCCGGTGATCAGTACCGGGTTGAGGTTGGCCCGGGCGGCATAGATTGCGGCGGTATATCCGGCCGGACCTGAGCCCAGGATGATGAGGCGATGATGATGTACGGGTTTGTCCATGGCAAGAATCTTTCTGCTTGGTAGAACACGAAATTTACCAGTAGTAGCGGCTGTCTGTCGAGCATGCATCAGGTAGAATCCGATACCATGAAAATCAATTGTGCCATTCCCGTGCTGGCAGCGTGCTTCGCCGTGCTTCCGGCTCATGCCGCCACGCTGCCGGGTATCCCCGAATTCATCGACGAGATGGTCACCAGGCACCAATTCAAGCGTGAAGAGCTGGAACTGGCATTTGACCGCGCGCAGTATCTGCCCTCGGTGATCGAGACCATTTCGCGCCCGGCGACCTTGAAGCCGTGGCTGGAATATCGCGCTGCCTTTGTGAATCCCGAGCGCGTGAAATTCGGTTTGAGATTCTGGAAAAAATATCATGGGTCCCTGCGAAGGGCTGAGCGGCAATTCGGCGTTCCGCAGGAGATCATTGTCGCGTTGATCGGAGTGGAGACGATCTATGGCCAGGATGCAGGCAATTTTCGCATTCTTGACGCGCTGACCACGCTGGCGTTCGATTACCCGCGCCGCGAGTATTTTTTTCGCAACGAGCTGGAAAATTACCTGCTGCTGGCACGTGATCAGCAGTTCGACATGCTTGCCATCCGCGGCTCATACGCAGGAGCGATCGGCATTCCGCAGTTCATGCCGAGCAGCTATCGCGACTATGCGGTGGATTTCAACGGCAATCATAGAATAGATCTGCTGCGCGAACCCGGAGATGCGATAGGCAGCGTCGCCAACTACCTGAAAAGATATGGCTGGACCAATAGCGTCCCGGTGGCTGTGCGTGCCAGGATCGTCGAAAAAGACTGGATCGGCGAGATCACCGCTCCCCGTACGCTTGAGGATTGGTCGGCAGTTGGTATTGCGCCAAGTGAAAAATTGCCCCCGGACCAGCTTGGGCGTCTGGTCGATTTCACGGTGGAGAATGGCAAGGAATTGTGGCTGGTATTCAACGATTTCGAAGTTATCACAAGCTACAACAATAGCGATTTCTACGCGATGACGGTATTCCAATTGGCGGAAGAACTGAAAGCGGCGCGCAAGATCAGTCCAACAAGGTGATGCGCCGCGCGCCGTTGTATTTGAGCCGCCAATAATCGTCCAGCATGTTTTCGACGCGAACGCTCCCATTGTTGCTGGGTGCATGGATGAAGAGGTGGTCGCCCAGATAAATTCCGACATGTGAAAACTTGCTGTGCAGCGTGTTGAAAAAGACCAGGTCGCCGGTGCGCAGCTCGTTGGAGCGGACCGCTTTGCCTATGGTACTAATTTCACCGGTGCTGCGCGGCAGACTGATATCCAGCGCATGACTGTACACATGACCGACAAAACCGCTGCAATCGAAACCGGAATCGGGTGTATCCCCGCCATATTTGTATGGAGTGCCGATCAGACTCATGGCATAGGAAGTGAGGCTGCTGGCATCGCCATGCTGTGCCTGCATGTAGTTTTTATCCGATACGCATGCACCGAGCGCCAATAGAGATATCAGCAGAATGGATCTCATAATATGGATTTAGTTTACTCCAGTCCTGACTTGTAAAGGGCATCTC
>JBARHM010000092.1:0-7633 GCA_049799235.1 Gallionella sp. | reverse complement strand
TCGTAATAATTTACTTGATGACCGCCTTCAATTCACCTTTTGCATAACGGTTTGCCATCGCTTCCAGCGCGATCGGCTTAATCTTGGCCGCCTGGCCGGCGCAACCGAAAGCTTCATAGCGCGCCTTGCAGATTTCCTTCATCGCCTTGGTGGATGCCGCCAGGAACTTGCGCGGATCGAAGTCCTTGGGATTCTGAGCCAGGTAACGGCGCACCGAACCGGTCGATGCCATGCGCAGATCGGTGTCGATGTTGATCTTGCGCACACCGTGCTTGATGCCCTCGACGATCTCTTCCACCGGCACGCCGTAAGTCTTGCCCATGTCGCCGCCGAATTCGTTGATGACCTTCAGCCAATCCTGCGGCACCGATGATGAGCCGTGCATCACCAGATGCGTGTTGGGGATGCGCGCATGGATCTCCTTGACCCGGCCGATCGCAAGGATGTCGCCGGTCGGAGGGCGGGTGAATTTGTAAGCGCCGTGCGAAGTGCCGATCGCGATCGCCAGCGCGTCCACGCCGGTCTGGCGCACAAACTGCGCGGCTTCTTCCGGATCGGTCAGCAACTGGTCATGGGTCAGCACGCCTTCCGCGCCGTGGCCGTCTTCTTTTTCGCCCATGCCGCTTTCAAGCGAGCCCAGGCAACCCAGTTCGCCTTCGACCGATACGCCCACCGCGTGAGACATCTCGACCACACGGCGGGTGACATCGACGTTGTATTCGAAAGATGCGGGGGTCTTGGCATCTTCCTTGAGCGAGCCGTCCATCATCACGCTGGAGAAGCCAGAGCGTATCGCGTTGATGCATACCGCCGGTGATGCGCCGTGATCCTGGTGCATCACCACCGGGATGTGCGGATAAGCTTCCACGGCCGCCGCGATCAAGTGGCGCAGGAACGCTTCGCCGGCATACTTGCGCGCGCCGGCAGAGCCCTGCATGATCACCGGACTGTTGGTTTCATCCGCGGCTTCCATGATGGCCTTGATTTGTTCGAGATTGTTCACGTTGAACGCGGGCAAGCCGTAGCCGTTTTCAGCAGCATGATCGAGTAATTGACGCATAGATACGAGAGCCATTTTTTCCTCCTGATTAAAAATTAAAAAATTCGGTAGCCAAGTCTTTGGTAATGTCGAACCGTGAAACCGCTACCCAACCTGCGAAATCCCAACATCTAGTGCTTGCTATGATCGCCTATACGCACGATCTTCATGGTGTTGGTATGCCCGGCTTTACCAACCGCTTCTCCGACGGTTATCACCACCAGGTCGCCTTCCTTTACCAATCCTCTCTCGACGAGTGCCGTCTCGGCGCTATGCATTTCTTCAGACTGTACTTTCGCCTTGGAATGAAAAGCGATCGGATGCACCCCACTGAACAATGTGACTTTGGTCAGCGTTTCCGGCACCGGGGTCAGCGCGAAGATCGGCACGCCGGCATTCAGGCGGGACATCCACAACGCGGTCGATCCGGACTGTGTCAATGCCACGATCGCCTTTACCTTGAAATGGGACGCTGTGAACAGTGCCGACATCGCGATGGACTGATCGATACGCGTGAATTTTTGAGCAGCAGAGCGGCGGTCTATCGTATGGTCTTCGTCCTCGCCTTCCGCCTTGAGACAAATCCGCGCCATCGCTTCGATGGTTTCCACCGGATAGTCGCCTACCGCAGTCTCTGCCGACAACATCACCGCATCGGTGCCATCCAGTACCGCGTTCGCCACGTCGGACACTTCCGCGCGTGTCGGGATAGGATTGGTGATCATAGATTCCATCATCTGTGTGGCTGTAATGACCAGGCGGTTCTTCATGCGCGCCATTTTGATCATGCGCTTCTGCAAACCCGGCACCGCGGCATCCCCGACTTCCACGCTCAGATCGCCGCGCGCGACCATGATGGCATCCGAAGCATCGATGATGCCGGACAGCGCCGGTATCGCTTCGGCACGCTCGATCTTGGCCATCAGCATGCTCTTGCCGCCCGCCGCATGCATCAGTTCGCGCGCCAGACGCATATCGTCGCCGCTGCGCGGGAATGATACTGCAAGATAGTCCGCCTTGATCAGCGCCGCGGTCTTGATGTCTTCCTTGTCCTTGTCGGTCAGCGCAGGGGCGGTCAGACCTCCACCCTTGCGATTGATGCCCTTGTTGTTGGACAACACGCCGCCGCGCACCACCTTGCAAACGACTTGCTGGCCTTTGACCTCGGTGACAAGAAATTCCAGCATTCCATCGTTGAGCAGCAGCACCGATCCTTTGCTTACATCCTTGGGCAGTTCCTTGTAGTCCAGGCCGACGCGCTGCTGGTTGCCCAGCCCTTCCAAAGCGGCATCAAGTATGAAGATGTCACCATCGTTCAGGATGATCTTGTCATTCTCGAATTTGCGCACCCTTATCTTCGGGCCTTGCAGGTCGGCGAGGATACCCACGGTGCGGCCCACTGCCGCCGCTGCCGCGCGCACTGTCTCAGCGCGTTTCTGGTGATCCTGCGCAGAGCCATGCGAAAAATTCACGCGCACCACATCGACCCCTGCTCGTATCATTTTCTCTAGCACTTTCTGGTCGCTGGAAGCTGGTCCCAGCGTTGCAACTATTTTGGTTCTGCGCAACATGTTTTCCTAGTTATTATTTATTCGCCCGTTGTTCCAGAATTTCCACTGCCGGCAATTTCTTGCCCTCCAGAAATTCCAGGAACGCCCCGCCAGCAGTCGAGATGTAGGACACTTTGTCATAGATATCGTACTTCTGGATCGCGGCAATCGTGTCACCGCCGCCAGCCAGCGTGAAGGCATTGGTTTCGGCGATAGCCTTGGCAACGGTCTTGGTGCCTTCGCCGAACTGGTCGAACTCGAATACCCCGACCGGCCCGTTCCACACCACCGTCCCTGCCTTCATGATGATGTCAGCCAATTGTTGCGCACTCTTGGGACCGATGTCGAAGATCATGTCGTCGTCGGCTACATCACTTGCATCTTTCAGCACCGCCGGTTCGCTGGCATCGAATTTCTTTCCGACCACCACGTCCACGGCGATCGGAATGGTCGCGCCTCGCGCCTGCATCTTGGCCATCAGCGCTTGCGCAACAGGGACCAGGTCATCTTCGCACAGCGACTTGCCTACATTCTTGCCGGCGGCCTTGAGGAAGGTGTTTGCGATACCGCCTCCGACCACGAGTTGTTCGCATTTCTCGGATAGCGATTCCAGCACAGTCAACTTGGTCGATACTTTGGAGCCGCCGACGATCGCAACCATCGGACGTGCCGGACTGAGCAGTGCCTTGGTCAATGCATCCAGTTCCTCGGTAAGCAGAATGCCGGCGGCGGCAACCGGTGCATATTTGGCCACGCCATGCGTGGAAGCCTCGGCTCGGTGCGCGGTACCGAATGCGTCCATCACGAACACATCACTCAAGGCAGCATATTTTTTCGCGGTTTCTTCCTGGCTTTTTTTCTCGCCCTTGTTAAAGCGGCAATTTTCCAGCAACACCAATTCGCCTTCGGCGACGCTGAATCCTCCATCGACCCAATCCCTGATCAGCCGCACCGGCTTGCCCAACTTGTTGGCAATCACGTCGGCAACCGGCTTGAGCGAATTCTCTTCGGAGTAGACCCCCTCTTCAGGGCGGCCCAGGTGTGATGTCACCATCACGCGTGCACCTGCCTTCATCGCGAAATCGATAGTCGCCATCGAAGCTGTGATGCGTGCGTCGGAGGTTACCTTGCCATCTTTGACGGGAACGTTCAAATCCGAACGGATCAGGACACGTTTGCCCTTGAGATTCAGATCGGTCATTTTGATTACGGACATTTCATTCTCCTGAATGTATGCAAGCGGCAAGGACCGTTCCAAAATTAGGTATTGCGGCTCACCGAGGGATGCCTTGTAAAATGTGAAATGTGAAACGTGATGCTCGCCCGGCGATATCCGCCACTTCCCCTGCCGGGAGGGACCATCATTTCACGTTTTACCTTTCTTATTTCACTGGCTTATTTTGCGATGTGGTTCACCATGCGCATCAGGTTGCAGGTGTATCCATACTCGTTGTCATACCATGCGACCACCTTGACGAAAGTCGGATCCAGCGCGATACCTGCTTCGGCATCGAACACCGATGGCGTGGTCTGGCCGCGGAAATCGGTAGAAACTACCGATTCGTTGGTATAACCAAGCACGCCTTTCAACGGACCGCTTTCCGATGCTGCCTTCATGGCCTTGCATATTTCCTCATAGGAAGCCGCCTTGTTCAGCTCGACCGTCAGATCAACCACGGACACGTCGGATGTCGGCACGCGGAAGGCCATGCCGGTCAGCTTGCCCTTGAGTTCCGGCATCACCACACCGACGGCCTTGGCCGCGCCTGTAGAAGACGGGATGATGTTTTCCAGGATGCCGCGACCGCCGCGCCAATCTTTGCTGGATGGTCCATCGACTGTCTTCTGTGTCGCGGTTGCAGCATGCACCGTGGTCATCAGACCGCGCTTGATACCGAATTTATCATGCAGAACTTTGGCGACCGGAGCCAGCGCATTGGTGGTGCAGGACGCGGCCGAGACGATGCTCTCGCCCTTGTAGCTGGTGTGGTTCACACCGTACACAAACATCGGCGTGTCATCCTTGGAAGGTGCGGATTGGACAACTTTCTTGGCACCTGCGTCGATATGCTTCTGGCAGGTTTCCTTGGTCAGGAAGAAACCGGTGCATTCGATGACGATATCGGCCTTTACTTCGTTCCATTTTAGGTTGGCCGGATCGCGTTCAGCAGTCAGGCGTATCGTCTTGCCGTTGACCACGAGGTTGTTGCCCGACACGGAAACGTCACCCTTGAAACGGCCATGCACCGAGTCATAGCTCAGCATGTATGCGAGATATTCCGGCTCCAGCAGATCGTTGATCGCCACGACTTCGATTTCGGGAAAATCCTTTGCCGCCGCGCGGAATACCATGCGCCCGATGCGACCAAAACCATTGATACCGATGCGAATTGCCATTTTTCTCTCCCTTTTGAAAATTAAGATTTATTTGTGCTTTACAAAACGCCTTTAACTGCCTTGACGACATTTTGGCAATGGCCGGGACTGCGTCCATTAACATTTGCTGCGCTCATGTTAGCCTTCGCCGCAACTTAGGCTGCGAAACAGCATTCTTAACCTATGACTTTTTTTACCGTCGCAACCACGTTGTCAGCGGTAAAGCCGAAGTGCTTGAACAACTCCGGCGCCGGTGCAGATTCGCCGAAACTGTCCAGACCGACCACCGCGCCATCCAGACCCACGTACTTGTACCAGCCGCCGGTGACGCCCGCTTCGACCGCGACACGCTTTACTCCCTTGGGCAACACGCTGTCCCTGTAGGCCTGGTCCTGCTTGTCGAACACGCTGGTCGATGGCATGGATACCACGCGTACCTTGACACCTTCGGCAGCCAGCGCTTTTTGCGCATCCATCGCCAGCGCCACTTCAGAACCGGTGGCGATGATCACTGCCTGCGGCTTGCCGCCGGCCGCTTCGGACAACACATAGGCACCCTTGCGAATGTTGGCGATCTGCGCTGCATCGCGTTTCTGGAATGCGAGATTCTGCCGGCTGAATATCAGGCTGCTCGGGCCGTCCTTGCGTTCGACTGCCGCCACCCAGGACACTGCCGATTCGACCGTGTCGCACGGACGCCATACATTCATGTTGGGGATGTAACGCAGTGTCGCGGTCTGTTCGACCGCTTGGTGAGTCGGGCCGTCCTCGCCCAGACCGATGGAATCGTGCGTGTAAACGAAGATCACGCGCTGCTTCATCAGCGCCGACATACGCAACGCATTGCGCGCATATTCGGAGAACATCAGGAAGGTGCCGCCGAACGGCAGGAAACCACCGTGCAGGGCCATGCCGTTCATGATGTGCGACATGCCGAATTCGCGCACGCCGTAGCTGATGTAGTTGCCGGTATGCTTGCCTTTGATGTGCTTGCAACCGGTCCAGTTGGTCAGGTTGGAGCCGGTCAGGTCAGCGGAACCGCCAATGAATTCAGGCAGAGCCGAAGCCAATGCATTGATGGCGTTTTGTGAAGCCTTGCGGGTAGCAATAGTTTCGGCTTTCTCGTTGGTCTTGGCGATCGCCTCGGCGGCATGCGTTTTCCAGTTTGCCGGCAATTCGCCCTTGATGCGGCGCTCGAACTCGGCAGCCTCTTTCGGAAACGCGGCCTTGTACTCGGCAAACTTGTTGTTCCACAGCTTTTCCAGACCCTCACCCTTGGTGCGCGCATCCCATGCTTCGTAGACATGCCTGGGGATTTCGAAAGGAGGATATTTCCAGCCGATATGCTCGCGTGTCGCGGTCACTTCGTCATTTCCGAGTGCTGCGCCATGCACGTCATGCGTATCAGCCTTGTTGGGCGAGCCCATGCCGATGATGGTCTTGCAGCAGATCAGCGTGGGTTTGTCGGTGACCTGCTTGCCGGCATTGATCGCGTTGTTCACTGCTTCCGGATCGTGTCCTTGCACATTGGCGACAACGTGCCAGCCGTAGGCTTCGAAACGTTTGGCAGTGTCGTCGGTGAACCATCCGTCCACATGGCCGTCGATCGAGATGTTGTTGTCATCCCAGAACGCGATCAGCTTGCCCAGACCCCAGGTGCCTGCCAGCGCGCAGGCTTCGTGGGATATGCCTTCCATCATGCATCCGTCCCCCATGAATACATAGGTATGATGGTTGACGATCTCGTGGCCGGGCTTGTTGAATTCCGCAGCCAGCAGTTTTTCCGCCATCGCCATGCCCACCGCATTGGTGATACCCTGGCCCAGCGGGCCTCCGGTGGTTTCCACGCCGGGCGTGTAACCGTATTCAGGATGTCCCGGGGTCTTGGAATGCAACTGGCGGAATCGTTTTAATTCTTCGATCGGCAGGTCGTAGCCGGACAGATGCAGCAAAGCATATACCAGCATCGAACCGTGGCCATTGGACAGAATGAAGCGGTCGCGGTCGGGCCACTTGGGATTGGCCGGATTGTGGCGCAGATGGCGATTCCACAATACGTCAGCAATTTCAGCCATGCCCATCGGGGCACCAGGGTGTCCGGAGTTCGCCTTTTGCACGGCATCCACTGCCAGCATGCGTATCGCACCGGTAATGTCATTGAATTTGGGCGGGGTGATGCTACGCGTTGCAGCCATTTCCTGTTACCTCCTAAGCATCCTTGGCGGGATTGGTTATTTGATTGGCGCACTAATAAAATGAATTTATTTGGCGCCTTGGTATATGTTTGGGCCGGCAATTATGCCGTAGCCCCCCGATTAGGGCAACAGTCCCATATTGGCACACTGATCAGGATCCTTCTTCACCGCCCTTTTTCGGGAATTTAATGCCCAGTTGCTTGAGCTTTCTGTAAAGATGGGTACGCTCAAGGCCGACCTTCTCGGCTACACGCGAGACATTGCCTACTTCCTTGCGCAAATGGTAGTCAAGATAAAGCGCATCGAAATGATCCCGAGCCGCGCGTAATGGCAAATCGAGTGTCAGGGAGATTTGTTGAACCTGTCCCTCTGCATGGATTTCGTATTGTTGGCTCTGGGGTTCGGGAACCGCCATTTGTAATTTTGGCGTACCCTCCTTGATGGACTTGGCCACCGTGTCCAGCAGTTTTTGC
>JBARHM010000091.1:0-1602 GCA_049799235.1 Gallionella sp. | reverse complement strand
GCCTTGGCGTTGAGCGTATCGAAGATGGTCTCCACCAGCAGCAGGTCTGCACCGCCATCTAGTAAACCGCGCACTGCCTCACCATAACCCTTTACCAGCTCATCGAAACTCACATTGCGGTATCCCGGGTCGTTCACGTCCGGAGAGATCGAAGCAGTGCGTGTCGTAGGCCCCAGTACGCCCGCGACGAAGCGCGGTTTGTCGGACGTTGCATATTCAGCGCACACCTCGCGTGCCAGTTTCGCACCGGCGAAATTCAACTCGTAAGCAAGATGCGCCATGTCGTAATCGGACAATGACACGGCGTTGGAATTGAACGTGCAGGTCTCGAGGATGTCCGCACCCGCTTCAAGATATTCGGCATGAATACCGCGGATGATATGCGGCTGGGTCAGCAGCAACAGATCATTGTTGCCTTTGACGTCGACCTGATGGTCCGGAAAAGTTTTGTGTGGACCGCTGTAATCCCCATACAACACTGTGCCGCGATAGTGTTCCTCGCTCAGCTTGTGGCGCTGGATCATGGTGCCCATTGCGCCGTCCAGGATCAGAATGCGTTTCCGGATCAGCTGCTCTATCGGGTGGGGTGTGCGGTTCATTGGAAGCTGTATTAAAAATGACCGCGGATTTTACCATGCGGGGCTGACAGTGCACCGCGGTCGGCGCTTGATAGTTTGTAGCATAAGGTTAACATGTGCGACACAATAACCAATGCAAGCATATTGTGTTCTGCCGACCATGCGGGTCGGTATCCTGACATCTCACTAAAGGAGCAAATCATGCGTATCTTATCCATGCAGCTACTTGTACTCGCAAGCATTGCCACACCGCTGGCAATGGCCGCCGAAACAAAAATCGAAATCAGTTCGCCAGCGGATGGCGCCAAATTGGATGCGATGGAGCAAAATAAAATCGATTACAACGTCACCCTTGGCAACGGAGCGGATCATATCCATGTTTACGTGGATGGCAAGGAGGCTGCCCTGTTGCGCCAGACCAAGGGCAGCTACACGATGGAAACCCTGCCGCCGGGTAACCATGAACTCTGCATCAAGATCGTCAACAAGAACCACACTCCCATCGGAGTGGAGCGTTGCATCAAAGTCGAGGTCCAATGACATTGGATATCCAGAACCTCGCCTATGCCATCACCCAGATCGTTCACAACTTCGGGGCCGTGACAGTGGTAGGCGGCGCAGTATATGCGCTGGTGTGGCATGAAGCTGAAGTGCAGCGCAGACTTTCCTGGATAGTGCTTGCAGGTTGGCTGGTGCAGGCGGTGAGCGGTGCAACGTTTGGCGCGATCAGCTATTACTACTACGCAAAGTTTCCCGATATACACGGCATCGCCGTCGCCGCGCTGATCGTGAAAGTTGTTTGCGCAGTCCTTGGTGTTACCCTGGCTGGGTGGCAATTGAATGCAAAACACACGGAAGCGTCCCGTCGTTATTCCTGGTTCATTTTGTGCGGCTTGGGTGTCTTGGCCTTGAGTTCTGCCGCTGTGTTGCGCTGGTTTTCCTAGCAGTTGAGGCTGAGAATATTTCTCGCAATCCATCCCGGAAACTATTTTCCATGGTAATTATCCAATCCGTGCCTTCACAT
>JBARHM010000090.1:0-5599 GCA_049799235.1 Gallionella sp. | reverse complement strand
GGGCAACACCTTGATAGCGAACCTCAAAGTGCAGGTGGTTTCCGGTAGACCGGCCGGTACTTCCCACCTCGGCAATCTTCTCGCCGCGGCGCACCACCTGGCCAACCTTCACCAGCAATTTCGAACAATGTGCATAGCGTGTGACAATGTCATTACCGTGATCGATCTCTAACATATTACCATATTGGGGATGGTAGGCAGCAAAGGCAATTACCCCGCCGGCCGAAGCATGAATCGGCGTTCCGGCATCCACCATGAAATCCACCCCTTCGTGCATCGCATTAGCGTTGGTAAACGGGTCTATGCGCCAGCCAAAATTCGAGGAATACCAGCCGACGTTGACGGGCGGAATAGTCGGCAGCAATTTTCGGCTCAATTGATTCTGCAGCAACATGGTTTCTAGCGCCATCAACTTGTCGCTGCGATCATTGACCACTTGCGTCAATCTGTTCAGCTGCTGATCCAATATGTTCATCGACATTTTTTGTGTCGGCAGAATTACCAGTGGTCCGCCCTGTGCGGGGAGTTGGTCGAATTGGAACTCACCCGGTTTCATCCCTGTCAGCTTGGCCAGGCGCGACCCGAGTGCGTCCAGTCGCTGAACTTGCGATTGCATCTGCCCTATCCTGCTTGCCATGGTATCCAGACTGCTGAAAAGATTGGATTGCTGCTTCTGACGCTCTTCGATATAGGCCTTGGATAACAAAGTGCGCATCCCCTCGCCCAGTCCATCCGGAGCAAAGCGGACCAATGAGTATTGCACGGCAAAACCCGCACCCAGCATCAACGCGGATAATATGAGCATCAAACCCAGCAACTGCCAACCGCCCAGAGTAATCCTGCGAGTCTTTGCCAAATGGCTGGAAACTAGAATAATATTCATTTTTTCCCCTTCTTGTGTAAACCCAAGCTTGTGACGCAGCAACTCAAATCACTATTAAGCAGCTCTCAGGAACTGCGGATGCTAATGGTCAAGGCACAAATCCTCTCGGACTTGCAAAGCCATTTCATTGCTGTCGCGCAGCCCCATCTTGCGCTATCCGCCCAAGTACAAGTGCTGGGCCTGCATCTGGGCACGCTCAGCATCGCCGCGGTTAATGCCACAATCGCGGCTAAATTGCGCCAACTTGCGCCGGAAATGGTCGCCAAGTTGCAAAATAGGGGCTGTGAGGTTAGCGGAATCCGGGTAAAGGTGCAAGTCTCTTTCGATCGTGGGCATCGAACCCTTGTCCCACGTAAACTCAGTAAAACCGCCCAAAACGCTCTGAAAGATCTCAGCCTGAACCTTGATACTTCTCCGCTCAAAAGCGCGCTGGAAAGGATGGCGCAAAAAAAAGGCTAGAGAAGAATTCGCCAACCTACCAGCACATATCGCTCCAACACATATAGCAAGGCTACAACCAACAACAGAAAGCCGGTGAATCGCAGCGTCTGCCATGCAAATCTGAGATAACGCTCATCGCGCGTCAACACATACACCCCACCGCTCAGCACCAACATCAAAGTGACTATAACTATCAACGTTCGAATGATCAGCATTGCCCGGTACCTCTTTTTCGATCATCTCGCGCTAATGCGCCGCCTGAAGTTTCTGTCGTGACCGCCTCAGCAGGCGGATCGCAGATACCGTTCGTTACTTGAGTATCTGGAACAGATTGCTGAAATCGTCTGTCCAGATCTTCATGCCCGCAATCGGTTTGATCGCGACACTCTTTTTCACTACTTCCGGGTCGGTTAGAAAATCCCGGTTACGGGTGACGATCACCCAATCGCTATGGGAAGCGTAGGGATTGTCGTCCGAGCGGTCAGCAATCAGCACGGCTTCATAACCGACTTCATCCGCCAGCCGCTTGATTACCGGTGCCAGATTCAAATAGCGGCTGGTAACGTGAAAGGCCACCGCACCATCTGGTTGGATATTATTCAGATAAACCGCCAGCGCTTCGCGCGTGACCAGATGAACCGGGACTGCATCGCCCGAAAATGCGTCTACAGCCAGCACGTCAAATTGCTGGGAGCGTTCGCGCTCAAGAACAAGGCGTGCATCACCCAGGGCAATCTGGATTTGCGCAGGATTTTCGCTGAGGTAATAGAAATAATTGGTGGCGATGTCGATCACCTTGGGATTGATCTCATAGAATTTGTAAAGATCGCCTTGCTTGCCGTAAGCGGCTATCGTGCCCACGCCCATGCCCACTCCTCCGACACGCCGCTGCTGGCCCCGATGAATATGAGACAGCGCCAGGCCGATTCCTGAACTCTCTGTGTAATAACTGGTGGTGATGCGGCGGTATGGGGCATAGATGTATTCCTTGCCGTGAACAATGGTGCCGTGCATCAATATACGATGGGTATCCGGACTGGTATCGCTGTATCCCAGTTGCTTGACGCTCAACCGACCATAAAAATTACGCACGGCATAGGGCGTGGCGGTTTCTTTCAGCAGCCAGTTGTAATCATACGCGTAGTAAACCACTGCGATCAGACTCACCAGAGCAGCCAGCGGTGCCGCGGCGTAAGCCGGCCGCTGCCCGAGGTTGGAGAGATAATGCAGGGTCAGCACCAGTGCGATCAGCGCCAGCGCGCCCAGTCCCAGCGGCAATTCCCAATAGGCGTTAAAAAGATTGGGTGCAAGGAGCCCGACGAACATACCCCCGACAGCGCCGCCCAACGAAAGTGTCAAATAGAAACGTGTCAGATAATGCGCTGCCGGTTTGGCCGCCGCAAGTTCGCCATGGCAGAACATGCACACCAGGAACAGTCCGGTGCAGTAAAGCGGGATCGCGATATCGATTTCCAGAAAACCGTATTTCGCGGTGATGCCCCATGCCATCAGACAGATGACGATGAGCGTGGGCGGCAGCCAGAATTTGCGCACGTAAAAACCACGCCCTCCGCGTCCCTCGAAGCACAGCATGAAGGTTATCAAATACAGGGTTAGCGGCAGCACCCACATGAACGGGATCGATGCGACATTTTGCGTGATGTGGTTGGTCACCGCGAGCAGCATCATCGAAGCGAGCGCGGCGAGAACGAACCAGAGTACATAGTCCCTTTCCCCGGGAGCGCTGGAACTCTGCTGAGTTCCTGTCTGTAGAGCCGGTAGAGCGTCGAACAACGGTTTCGGGACTTCGGCCGGTTCGACCTCGGCGCTATCCGTCAGGCGCCGTGCGCGCCAAGCGCTGCCGATGCAGAGCAGTGCAAATAACGCATAGCCCGCACTCCAGCCGATAGCCTGGGTACGCGTTGATACCCACATCTCGATGGCAAACGGATAAGCAAGCAATCCCAGAATGGCGCCCAGGTTGGAAAGCGCGAAAAAGCGGTAAACACGCACAGCGGTCTTGGGATCGGCATGTTCACGCGCGAACCACGACTGAACCAACGGCGCAGTGGTGGATAACATGAAGTACGGCAAACCTATGGTGACCAGCAACAGCCCAAGGATGCGCCACATGGGATCTTCGTTTCCAACCGGCTTCCAGCCGGCTGCGGCCACGATCGGCAGCGCGGCAAGGCTCCCCAGCAACAGCACGATATGAATCGTGCTTTGCGTTTTGTGCTTCAGCACCCGGTTGGAAAAATCCGAATAGGCGTATCCTCCCAGCAATGCCAATTGAAAAAACACCAGACACGTTGTCCATACTGCCGCGCTGCCTCCGAACCATGGCAGGATCTGCTTGGCGATGACGGGTTGTACCAAAAACAGCAAGAAGCTGGAAACAAGTATCGTGGCGGCGTAAAGGATCATATTGTGGAAGGTATATTAGGGAACCTCTGATTAAGTCCCGCATGGCCGCGCATTCGGCTTTGCGGGATGGGATGCAAGAAAGGCGACGACGCGAATGGTCATTCCCTTCGCTAGGAGCCTGACGACGCAGACCGCCCGCAAAGCCAATGCCCCTGCGGGTTGCGACAAAAACGGACGCTCGCGGTGTTGCGCTCCTTGGCATCGTAGAATAACTGCTGCCATGACACGGTGCGCGAAGCGGCGGTGCGGGAATGGCAGCAGGCGGCTGCTCCCGCAATCGGCTGCTACGCAGTAACGTGTCGCAGCCGCTACCGGCGTCGCGCGCCTTGCGATCATCCCGTTTTTGTCAGCAACGCGGTTCATGATGGACTTAATCAGAGGTTCCTTAGGTAAATATATGTTCAGGAAGCAAGCAGGCTTGGTGGCTTTGCAAATTCAAGCACGGTGCTATTCCAAATGATGCGGGGCAAGCAATTCAGTGCTGATGTTCTTATCATGCAGACTGCAATTGAAGTCGAAGGAATGCTGGAGCATCTTCGACGTTATCGAACGTAACAAACTCCCATGCCTGGTCATCGGCGAGCAGTTCGCGCAGCAGGGCATTATTCATGGCATGACCGGATTTATAGCCGGAAAACGCGCCGATCAACGGATATCCCAGCAAGTAGAGATCACCGATCGCGTCGAGCACCTTGTGTTTGACGAACTCATCCTCAAAGCGTAATCCATCGGCATTCAGTACCCTGTAATCGTCCATCACGATGGCATTGTCCAGACTGCCTCCCAATGCCAGTCCCTGTGCGCGCATATATTCCACTTCCTGCATAAATCCGAAAGTACGGGCCCGGCTGATGTCGTGAACGTAGGAATGCTCGCCGAGATCCACAGTGACATGCTGCTTTGTATTGGCGAACACCGGATGCGAGAAATTGATGGTGAAGGTCAATTTGTAGCCGTTATAAGGTTCGAAACGCACCCATTTGTCACCCTGTTTAACCTCCACTGTCTTCTTGATACGAATGAACTTCTTGGCGGCTGATTGTTCCGCGATCCCGGCCGATTGCAGCAGGAACACGAACGTTCCGGCGCTACCGTCCATGATAGGCACTTCAGGACTGTCCAGATCGACGAAAGCGTTGTCGATACCCAATCCGGCCAGCGCCGACATCAGGTGTTCTATGGTTGCAACACGCGCACCGTTTTGCACCATGCAGGTTGACAAGCGTGTATCGTGAACCAGTTCTGCACGCGCACGAATCTGCTCGACAGGCTTTATGTCCACGCGGCGGAACATTATGCCGGTGTTGACCGGCGCTGGGCGCAAACCGAGCGTGACCTTCTCGCCGCTATGCAATCCAACCCCCGTCACACTGACGAAATTTTTTAGAGTGCGTTGTTTTACCATCGCTGTTTTGATTACCGAAATCATTCGGATAATTTTACCACAGCCTTGTGCAACAACGAAAAATCAGGCTCGAAGAGCCAATAAAAATCGCTGCGCGGCTTGCTCAAGTTTGTTAACTGTTTATCAGCCGTAGTCTTAATCCGCCTGTTTGCGCAGGAATGACGGGATATCCAGCGTGTCCATGCCGGATTTTTCCATCGCATCTACCGCTGCCCTGCGCCCGCTCCGGATAAATGCCGGTGTATCCAGGTCCGGGTAATTCACGCCTGGATTTGCGATCGGCTCGTCGTGTGTTCCAGTTCTTTGAAAATCCTGATTCTGATAGACGATTTCGGGCTTGGGTTGCTTGCGTGTCTGCGGAGCCCCAAGGCCGGTCGCCACAACGGTCACTCGCAATTCATCCCCCATTGCCTCATCAAACACCGATCCGACGATCACGGTCG
>JBARHM010000089.1:0-7793 GCA_049799235.1 Gallionella sp. | reverse complement strand
CCTACCCCTCCCCCTGGAAGGGGGAGGGAATACTGTCGAGAAACTTTGACTTTGCTTTGTGCGGCTGCCGCATAGGTCAAACCCCAGTGAGTCCCCCGGCATAGCCGGGGGTTTACTCTTTTGAATTATCCCTACTTGGTTCCGCGTAAAGTGATTTCCACACGCCGGTTCGGTTGCAGGCAGACGATCTGCTTGGCCTTGCTCGTGTTCGTCGGACACTGTATCAACGGCCGGGACGAACCGACACCGCTGGCATGAATGCTTTCTCCGGGGATGCTTTTGGCGACCAAGTATTGTTTGATGCTTCTTGCGCGCAGTTCTGAAAGCTGCTGGTTGCGTTCCAGGTGCCCATCGCCGCGCAGGTGGTCGGTATGTCCGACCAGCACGACTCCTTCCAGCGTTTTTGCCATCTTGATTTTGTCTATCAGTCTGTTGAGCCGCCACAACTCGGAAGACTCCAGCATTCCTTTATCAAAACCGAATAGCACATCGCTCGAAAGGGTGATTTTTTCAGTGGCGGATTTGTTGGCAACGCAGTCATTGATCGAATTCTTTGCTTCATTGAGCAGGTCTTTCGCGCTGCGCGTGTAGGGCTCGGCATAACTCCAGCCGGATTCGAATTTTTCATGTCCGGCCCATACCAGGTGAACTTCGGCTTCGGCGATGGCGCGCTGCCCGCAGAAAAACTTATCATGCTTCTTATACGTGGCGATCTTGTTCCACAGATCGGGGCGCACAGCTTCGCTGCCCGGCAATTGCTGGGGCGTATCCATGGTGATGCCGGTTTGCTTTTTCTCCAGCGCATCCAGCAATGACCCGGCCTGTTCGATGGCGCCAGGAAGGACGCCGGTCGCTTCCTTTTCGTAATATTCGCTGAGTGCCAGATCCAGCCAGGTGCGTGCCTTGGCAAGATGGTAATTGTTCGGGCCAAGCTCACCGAAGGCCAGCTTGTCGGCGCGGCGTTGCAATGATTCGATCTGTTGCAACTGTTCGGGCAGCATTTTTCCTGTTGATTCTGCTGCATCTACCGCCGGGAAAATGGCGACTAACAAGAGGGATAGCAATAGAGTAATCGTCGCATTAATCATCGCTGATGCACCGGTTATTATTCGTGTCGTCATGCGAAGCCATGATAGGTTTATTTCACGAATCCCTTTTTTTCATCCACTGCATTCCCTCCGCGCAGGATGATCTCTACGCGACGGTTCGGCTGCAGGCAAGTGATCTGTTTCTCCTTGCTGAGTCTGCTCGAACATTCCACGATCGGTTGAGTGGAACCCGCGCCGCTGGCGTGTATCTTGTCTGCCGCGATACCTTTGCCGATTAGGTATTGTTTGATGCTTTCTGCGCGTTGCCCTGATAACAATTGGTTGCGCTCCGAATGCCCATCGCTGCGCAGGCGGTCAGTATGACCGACCAGCACGACTTCTTCCAGCGTATTCACCATCTTGATGCGCTTCGCCAATTCATCGAGGCGGGACGGAGCGGACGGATTCAGTGTCGCTTTACCGAAGGCAAACAGTGCATCACTGGAAAGTGTGATTTTTTCCATGATAGGCGCAGGAGCAACAGGCTCAGCGCAGTTATTGATCGCTACTCGAGCCTCATATACCCGGTCTTCGGCGGAGCGCAGGTAAGATTCCGCATGACTCATGCCGACCTTGAATTTCTCGTGGCCGGCCCATACCAGATAGACTTCAGCTTCCGCGGCAGGGCGCTGACCGCAGGAAAACATTTCTTGTTTTTTCAGAATTGCGATCTGGTCCCATAGATCAGGGCGGACAACTTCGCTGCCCGGTACCTGCTGCGGCGTGTCCATGGCGATGCCGGATTGCTTATTCTCCAGCGCGCCCAGCAATACTTCTGCCTGTCCGATAGCGGCCTCGACAACGCCAGTTTCATCCTGGTTGTAATATTCGGTGAGGGCCAGATCCAGCCAGATGCGGGCCTTGGAGAGGTGGTAATTGTTCGAATCAAGCCCGTCGAAAGCCAGTTTTTCAGCCCGGCGTTGCAATGTTTCGATCTGATGCAAACCATCTGCGGCCAGCGCAGGGGATCCGCCGCATAACAATAAAGCGAGCAGCAGGAATCTGGCCCCGATCTTGTGGATATTTTTGATGATCATTGTACGCAAACTCTAAATGTCAGCTGGAAACCCGGGTTGGGGGAGCCGCCGATAAACACACCTTTCGGATTGACGCGGATATGCGTGATGGCCGGAACAGTGTTATCGCACCCGGATGCATCGAATGTGGGCGTGGCAGTGAAGGTCGTGCCGCCATCATTCGAGAAAGAAAGATCGTCAGCTGCGTTACCGAGCGCGATAAAGTTATAGGTCAGCGTGCTGGAGGTCGCCCCTTGAGTGAACAGCACCGGCCCTGAACCTGCGCCGCCGATGTCATCGGCATACAGCTTGGTGTTGGCCGGGATCGGATTGGTGACAGAGGTCGTATCATAATCCGCCGGACCGCCAGAGTTGCTGGCGATGACGGTGTATTCGGCCACTGAGCCGGGTATGAATAGCGGGGCGGCCAGCAGGTTCACTGGATCGGAATACGCTGCAACGGTGGTAAGGAACAGGATGCCGGGAAATGCGCGCTCCCCGATGACAAACTCGCCGAACCCGCCTGCCTGAGTCATCCCGGTCGCCGTGGTATCGGTGGGGTTCTTCGCGCCCATGGCCGGGTATCTCCATATTCCGCCGCTCTTGCGCGCGATGATGAAGTTAGCAAAGGCTGCGCCGCCATCGATATCGCCAGCCACAAATGTGAAGGTGGTGTTGTAAGTGGCGAAGGTCAGCGATCCGCCGGGAGTCTGTGTCCAGTAACGGTTCACGCTCCTGGCTGCATCGACACCGGAACTGTTTGCCGTGGTGTCCGCATGGTCAGGGGTGTCGGTGCGCGCGGTGAGGCTGCTGTTCGCGAGCGTGGAGGTAACATTGAGCATGGAGACCGTCGCCGGAGAATAGGCTGCCGCGCTGCCGATCGGGAAGGTGCACGTGGTCGTGCCGGCATTGGTCGGGTAATGCAGCGTTAGGTTGCCCAGCGCATATCTTGTTGCGCTTGCGCCGACGATGCCGGTGGTGCAGTCTGACGCCACTTCCAGGGTGTTCGCGCCGGTGGTGATGATCCCGTCGGTCAGGGTCAGCACGCCGTTCACGGTGGTGCTGCCGCTCAGCGTGATGCCGTTGGCATTATTGACGGTGAGATTGTTCAGCTGAGCCACGCTGCTCGGCACCAGGACACCAGCTGAAGCGCCGCCAAAGATCAGGTTCGATGAGGAGGTTGTGCTTAGATTAGTGGGCGTTCCCGCGATGGTCGGGCCGTTCAAAGTCAGGGTATTTGCGCCCACGGCGAATGTGCCGGCAGTCAAGCTCAGCGTACTGCCAACGGTGATGTCGCCCGCAGCAGTCTTGGTGCCGCTACCGCTGATGGTCAGATTGCCATATGTCTCCGCGCTCACCGATTGGTTGGTGCCACTGTATTCGACCGTGCTGGTGGCGCCGAGTGTGCGGGTCGTGTAGTTGCTCGGGAAAGTGTTGGTGCCGCCGATCTTGAGCGTGGCTCCGTTGGACACCGTGAGCGTGCCGCCGGCGCCGCTGCGGTTCGCGGTGAAGGTCGAGAGATCCAGCGTACCCGTTGAAACGGCAAGATTCCCGGCCGGGGTCGCATTGCCGGTGAGCGTCGCAGTATTGCCGGCGCCCACATTGATCGTGAGATTGTTGAAATTGGAAACGCCTATCTGCGGCGCACCGCCGGTAAAGACCACGGTCCCCGAGGCGGTGAACGTTCCGGCCGATTTGGTCCATGTGTTCGCACCCGTGCCGGTCACCGTGATCGTGTTGCCGTTGTCATTGAGCGTGCCGCCGGCGCCGGTCTGGTTGAAAGTGCCGATAGAGATTGGCGTAGCAGCGGTTAAAGTCGTCGTTCCGGCGGTGGAGGCGTAATTCAACGCGCCGGTGACGGTGAAAGATGCATTGCCGGTCATCGTCGCGGTACCCGTGATGTTGAGGTTGTTGCCAATGGTGGTCACGCCGGTCATGGTCTTCACGCCGCTGGTACCCAAGCCAAGGTTGTAATAAGCATATTGGCAGACGGTCTGGGCGCCGGCAGCATTCCAGTTGACCGTGCTCGTGCCGGCCGTGAATGCGCCACCGGCACCGACACATGTACCGCCGATGTTCAGAGTGCTTGAGCCGCCATTGAGCGTGCCATTGGTTCTTGTCAGGTTGCCGGTGAATGTATGCGTGAGTCCTGCGCCGAGATCGAGCGTTCCGCCGACGCCGTTGAGGGTGAGACCGGCACCGTTCACATTGCCGGTGAGGGTCGCGGTACCGGCGGTCTTGGTCATGGACGTCAGGCCGGTGGTGGTGAAACCCGCGATGCTTTGAACAGCCATGGTATTGGCAATGACGATAGGAGAACTGCCGGCGGTGAGAGTGCCGCCGTTATTGATATAGTCGCCGCCAAACGTGAGTTGATTGTTTGCGGTTGCCAATGTCGCGCCGTTTTGAATAGTGAGCGGGACGGAGGCGTTGAACACCTTGGCAGTGTTCATGGTGATCGTTCCGGTATTGGCGATGATCACGCCGCCGCTTGCCGCAAACGGGGTTATCCATTCTTCACTTGTGGCTGCATCTGCGACCGCCTTGTTGTATTGCAGTGTCGCGTTTGCGCCGTAAGTCACTACCCCGGCAGTAACAGTTATGCCCGCCGCTGCCGTTCCTTCCATGGAGAGGACGCCATTAACAGTGGGGGTAGTCGCGAATGTTTTTGTGCCTGTGCCTGAAATGGTGAGGTTGTCGTACGTTGTCACTTCGCCTGTCTGCGCCGCGCCGGTGTAGTTGACCGTGTTGCCGGCCGCATTGGCGGTCAGCGAGCCTGTGGCCATCAACGCTCCGCTCACATTGAGGGTCGAGCCGGCGGCATTGGTCCAGTTGTTGGCGGCGTTGGCGCCCACCACATCCTGAATGGTCACGGTGCCGTTATTGGTCAGGGTCGCGGCGTTGGTTTGATAGGTAATTTCCGAGGGCGCGGCACTGATCACCCCGGTGGCGCCGATGATGGTGCTGTTGGCATAGAGCCGGAGGAAATTGTCTCCTCCTCCCGATGCAACCGTCGATGTGAGCGTGCCGTTGATGGTCAGCACCGATCCGGCAACGGTAACGCCGGCATTGGTGCGCCCGGCCCTCAGCTGGGACGTGCCTGAAAAGTTCAGCGCTCCGGTGATGGAAGGGGTCGTGCCATTCGTGTAAAGTCTGGTCGTGCCCGAGAAATTCCAGTCGCCGGAGATCACTGCCGCGTTGCCGGTCACTTCGACCCTTGCTTCCCCAGTGAGGCTCCCGTTGCCCGATAGCGCCGCTGCATTACCCGTCGACAGAAGAACGCCATTCGCACCTGCAACCGGGTCGGTTACTGTTCCGCTGTTGTTGACGTTGCCGGTGACGGTCAGGGTGAAGGTGTTGAGCGTCAGCGTGGAGCCGAGGTTGACGGTGAGGTTGGTTACGCTCCGGGCAGCATCCAGAGTGACATTGGTGGCGATGGTCGCGTTATCGGCCGCGCCCGGAATGCCGCCTGGTGCCCCCACGCAACCAACTCCTGCGCCTCCCCATGTCGTCTGCTGGTTCCAGGCAGTATTCGCGATCGAGGTACATGCAGCGGCGTAAACGTTCCCGCCCCACGCGACCAGCCCGGTCAACGAAGCCAATAGAACAATTATTTTGAAATTACTTTTCATAAATATCACTCAGCAGTAATTGGATGGGTGATTACTTTGTCCTTGTTCAAACCGAAGGTGTCCTGGTCCACTTTCATGCGCAAGGTTATGTACGGCCCTTGCGCGCGGTAAGAGGCTGCGGAGAAGTCGCGGTCGTCCATGCCGCGCACATTGTATCCGGCGGATATCCACATGTTCTCCACCAGCTTGTAACCGACTGATGCGCCCAGGCCGTAGCTGTTCACGCCGGAATTCAGCGAGCGCATCACAGAACCGAACATGCCGACGTCCCAACGCTTGGTCAGGTCGTGGCGGACTTCCGCCCCGAACAGATCGGTGTAGCCTTTGTAGTCGGTGCCATCGATGCGATCAAGCACATACTTCGCGCCGTATTGCAGGGCGATCTGCGTGCGGCGGCTGGGCATGTAGTTGGCATTGATATTGTTCACCAGTTTGGCGCCCTTCAGCGAGGAAGTTGCGGTTTGGGTGGACTGGGTAATATAGTCGGCACGATCGAACCACACCCACAGGCTGTCGTTCGGGCGATGCGCATATGAGAAACGCAAGTCGGCTCCAACTGTGTTGCCGGTCATGTTGTCATCCTTGCGCAGAGAGTATCCGGCAGCCAGACTGCGTCCGCGCTCCAGCTGGCGTTGCACCCCGAGTTGCAAATTACGTTGTTTATCCAGAGTGGAATCACGCATCTCGATGCGACCATCACTGCTCCACAGCTTGTCGTGATAAGCCAGGCTGACTGCGACGGCGGTGTAGTCACCGGAAGCGGATGGCAGTTGCGCGATTCCTCCCGAGCCGGAGGGCAGCGGGGTGCTGGAGTTGAGCGGCTGTGCGGTGTTGTACAGGGTCTGGGTGCGGTCGACGCTGAAGTTGGTCTGCCAGTGTTCGTCGATCTGCCAGCGTTGCACCATGCCGAGGTTGGAATACAGGCGCTCGGCATCGTTGTTGTAATTGCTGCCCACCGAGGCAGCCATCTCATTGCCCATCCAGGGCTGGGTGCGCAGCCCGACGCGGGTGGTGTTGGCGCTGATCAGCTCGCCGCGTGCGAATTCCTGCTCGGCAAATAGTTTGCTTTGCTCTGTCACTTTGAAGTCACCGCCAAGTATCACACGATCCGGCATCGCGCTGCTGGCAGCAGTGCTTCCGCTGACCTCGGCTTTAGCGTGCAGCATGAGCCGCTTGTCCAGCATCGCGTAAGTCGCGCCACCGAGCAGTTGATTGCTTTGCATGTTGCCTGAGGTACTCTTGTCTTGCGCGGTGCGCGCGCCGTAATAAGCGCTCAGCGAATTGTTGACGAGGTGATTTACAAGTCCTTCAAGCACATTGTTTTGCGAATTGATGGTCAGGTTGTCTTGTTGATAGACTTGACCTTGCAACTCTATGCCATCGGATAATTTGTAGCGGCCATCTACGCCGATTTTGCGGGTGGCGATTTCAGATGCGGCTTGCTGTCCCATGCCGAATGCGCCGTCCTGCTGACGCAGATAGGCTTTCCCGTCCCATTTTTCTTCGTGGTGAGTCACTTCACCCAGCCATGCGTTGCCGCTGGTCGGGACATTGGCAAGATCGCGGTCTGTTGCCGCGACTTCGGCGCGAACCCTGGTCTTCTCATCCAGCTCGTATGTGGCATCCAAACCGTTCAGATCGCCACTGGCGCCCACCGTGCCCTCGTGCACCAGCGTTGCGCCGATCTCGATATTCCTGGTGGGCTTGTAGCTGCCGCGCCCGCCGAAGGTGGCTTTTTCGTCAGCCGGATCGGCCGACTCATATTCTGCGATGACGTAAGTCGGATTGAAGTTGCTGTCGCGTGAGGTGATTGGCTCGCGGAAAGTCAGCGCACCGTTGTTATAGTCGATGTCGTAATCCAGATAGCGCGTCAGGGTCTGGGTGCTGACGATATTTTCCGAATGGAAGCGGTCGCGGGTCTCGATGCGCACCTTGTCGGAGTTGATCATCATGTTGCCGCGCGACAGTTTGTACACGCCTGACGTGCCGTTGCCTGGAATCTCGTCCTTGATATACGCCTGCGCGGTGACCGTGGCAAAGGCGTTATAGCCCAGCGT
>JBARHM010000088.1:0-15465 GCA_049799235.1 Gallionella sp. | reverse complement strand
CCGACGACAGCTATCCTCGCAACTTTTTGCGCCACCGCGTTCTGCCTTTGCTGGAGCAAAAGTTTCCTGCATATCGCGACACCCTGGTACGCAGCACCCGTCATTTTGCCGAGGCGAGCGAGCTTCTGGATGAGCTGGCAAAGCAGGATGCAGGGCATGCACTGGATGGCAATACCATGCAGGTTGCAGCACTGCGAAAATTGCCGCTGATCCGCGCAAAGAATCTGCTGCGTTACTTTCTTCATGCACAGGGCGGACCCTTGCCGCGGAGCGCACAGCTCGAAGAAATGCTGCACCAGCTTTGCGATGCACGGCAAGATGCCGCAGTGAGTGTGCGCTATGGCGATCATCAGGTTCGCCGCTTTCGCGACAGGGTGTATGTTTTGCCTTTAGAGACAGAGTTCGATCACGGCCTGGTTTTGCCATGGCAGGGTGAATCCACGCTGGACTGGCCCCCGCTGTCAGCACGGTTGCGTTTTTCACGCTCGGCCGGTGCCGGGATCAGTTCGCAGAAGTTGCAGGGTGCTCCATTGACACTGCGACTTAGGAATGGATCTGAAAATCTGAGGCCGCATCCTGCCGCAGCAAGACGCACCCTTAGAAATTTGCTGCAGCAATATCACATCCCGCCCTGGCAACGTGATCGCCTGCCGTTGTTGTTTTGCGGAGAGGAATTGGTGTGTGTGGTGGGGGTCGCTATAGATGCTGAATATCAAGCACTGAATGATGAAGAGGGCGTGTTGGTGTCCTGCGAATAAATGATCTATCATGGCCGCAACAAAAGGCTGTAGCACTAAGTTCCGCGAATCTACCAAGGGAGAGAACCATGAAGCTAGCTATTGCGTTGTGTAGTGCCTTGTTGTTGAGTCTGTCCATGGCGGTATCCGCCGATCCCGTCGTCATCAAATTCAGCCACGTAGTCGCTCCGGACACACCCAAAGGCCGCGCTGCGGAAAAATTCAAGCAATTAGCCGAAGAGAAGACCAAAGGTCGCGTGAAGGTCGAGGTCTATCCCAACAGCCAGTTGTACAAGGACCGTGAGGAACTTGAAGCATTGCAGCTCGGTTCGGTACAGATGCTGGCGCCGTCGATGGCAAAATTCGGCCCGATGGGTGTGCGTGAATTCGAATTGTTCGACTTGCCCGTCATCTTCCCTAACAGCACCGCTCTGCATCGCGTCATGGACGGCGAGGTCGGCAAAAAACTGTTCGCGAAACTGGATACCAAGGGAGTGACCGGCTTGGCATTCTGGGATAACGGTTTCAAGCAGATGAGTGCGAATCGACCCTTGCATAGCATTGCCGACTTCAAAGGATTGAAGATGCGCATCCAGTCCTCCAAAGTCCTGGATGCGCAGATGAAGGCCTTGGGCGCGACCCCGCAGGTAATGGCGTTCAGCGAGGTGTACTCGGCTTTGCAACAGTGGGTGGTAGATGGTACCGAGAACCCGGTATCCAACTTCTACACGCAGAAGATGAATGAAGTGCAAAAGCACATGACCATGTCCAACCACGGCTATCTCGGTTATGCCGTGGTGACCAACAAGAAGTTCTGGGACGAATTGCCAGCCGATATACGCAGTGAGTTGACTGCGGCGATGTAGGAAGCAACGGAATTCGAGCGTGACATCGCACAAAGAGATAACGACGAAGCGCTGGAAAAAGTTCGTGCCGCCAAAACCACCGAGGTCTATGTTCTGCCTGAAAGCGAACGTGCTGCATGGCGCAAAGCCTTGCTCCCTGTGCATGCCGAGTTTGAAAGCGTGATCGGCAAAGACCTGATCCAGAGTGCGTACGATGCGGCGGCTCAGGTGGAAAAAGAACAGCAGCCCGCCAGCAAAAAGAATAAATAAACTCTCGTAGATGCCCCGGTTCGACCGGGGCTTTTTCTTGTGTGGTCGGGGAGCGGCATGATTAACCGTATACTGGATCGTCTCGAGGAAGTGCTGATCACCACATTCATGGCGGCGGCGACTTTGGTCACCTTCGCCGCGGTGGTGATGCGCTACGCCGGAGGAACGGGCTTCAGCTGGGCGCAGGAACTGACCATCTATCTGTTCATCTGGATGGCGAAGTTCGGTGCGGCTTACGGTGTGCGCACCGGCATCCACATCGGTGTCGATTTTGTGGTGAACGCGGCGCGCCCTTCCATCAAACGTGTTCTGGTCATTATTTCCATGCTGCTTGGCGTCGTGTTCACCGGGGTGATCGCATTCTTCGGTGCGCGCTGGGTGATTTTCATATATGGCATGGGGCAGATATCACCCGATCTGGAATGGCCGATGTGGGTGATCTACCTGGCGATCCCGTTCGGCTCCGGGTTGATGTGTTATCGCTTTATCCAGGCGCTGATTTTGTTCGTGAAGACCGGGCAATTGCATAGCCACATGACAGAAGGTGAACACATCGAGCAGGGGCAGACATGACCTTCCTGCTCATCGTCTGCATCCTGTTGCTTCTCCTCATCACCAGTACGCCAATCTCCATCGCCCTGGGCATGACGGTACTGGTGTTCCTGCTCGGTTTTTCTTCACTTTCATTCGAAACGGTGAATATCATCTCGCAGCGGCTGTTCACCGGACTGGAAAGCTTTGCCATCATGGCTGTGCCATTCTTTGTGCTGTCCGGACAGTTTCTGATCGACGGCAAGATCGCATCGCGCATCATCCGTTTCGCCAACAATCTGGTGGGCTGGATGCCCGGCGGCATGGCGATGGCGGCGGTGGTATCTTGTGCTTTCTTCGCCACCATTTCCGGCTCCAGTCCGGCGACGGTGATGGCCATCGGCTCGGTCATGTTGCCCGCGATGGTCAAGGCGGGTTATCCCAAACGCTTCGGTGTCGGGGTCATCGCCATGTCCGGTTCGCTCGGCATCCTCATTCCGCCGTCCATCGTGCTCATCATCTATGCCGTTTCCACCAGCGAGAGCGCGGGCAAATTGTTCATCGCCGGCATCTTGCCGGGGATGTTGCTGGCTTTGGTTCTGATGAGCCTGGTGTTCGTGCAGGCCAAACGGAAGAATTTCCCAGTGATGCCCAAACCATCAGGCAAGGAACTGCTCGGGTCTTTCCTCGACGCATGGTGGGGATTGTTCCTTGTAGTGATCGTGATGGGCGGCATCTACGGCGGTCTTTTCACTCCGACAGAAGCGGCGGCAGTGGCGGCTGTGTATGCTTTTATCGCCGCCAAATTCATCTACGGCGACCTGAAGTGGCGCGACGTCCCCAAGTCCCTGCTGGCGGCAGCGAATACCAGTGCGATGCTGCTGTATATCATCACCAATGCCATTCTGTTCTCATTCCTGCTGACTTCGGAGCAGATCCCACAGGCCATGTCCAACTGGGTGCTGGCGCAGAATCTCGAGCCATGGACGTTCCTGCTGGTGGTCAACCTGGCCTTGCTGGCGGCGGGGCAGTTCATGGAGCCAAGCTCCATCATCCTGATCCTCGCACCGTTGTTCCTGCCCATTGCCAAGACACTAGACATCGACCCCATCCATCTCGGCATCATCATGACCATCAATATGGAGATAGGCATGATTCACCCTCCGGTCGGGCTCAACCTGTTCGTCGCCAGCCATCTGGCGAAGATGGGTCTTACCGAGGTTTCCATAGCCACGCTGCCCTGGGTGTTCGTCATGCTGGCGTATCTTGTGCTTATCACCTACGTGCCCGCCATCAGCCTGTGGTTGCCGCATCTGCTCTACGCCAGCCACTGATCGTGTATACCCCGCTGCCATGCGACAGGGCGGCCAAAGCCTGCTAGAATTGCGCCCTCAGAATTTTCTGATTTACATTAATCATTTGGAGAAGAAGCATGGCAGTAGAACGCACCCTGTCGATCATCAAACCCGATGCGGTGGCCAAGAATGTCATCGGCCAGATCTACACCCGTTTTGAAAATGCAGGGTTGAAGATCGTCGCTGCGCAGATGCGCCACCTGACTCGTTCCGAGGCGGAAGGTTTTTATGACGTGCATCGCGCGCGTCCGTTCTTCAAGGACCTGGTGGAATTCATGATCTCCGGCCCGGTGATGATCCAGGTGCTGGAAGGCGAAGGCGCGATCCTGAAGAATCGCGACCTGATGGGGGCGACCGATCCGAAGAAGGCCGACAAGGGCACGATACGCGCCGACTTTGCCGACAGCGTAGACGCCAACGCAGCGCATGGTTCGGATTCGGCGGAAAATGCAGCTGCCGAGATCGCCTATTTCTTTCCGAAAAGGAATATCCACTCACGCTAAGAGTTAACGATGCAGCAAAACCTTCTCGATTTTGACGCCCAGGCACTCGCCACATATCTCACGGATATGGGTGAGAAGCCCTTCCGTGCGCGCCAGTTGATGCGCTGGATCTACAAAGTCGGAGAGCCCGATTTCGCCGCGATGACCGACATTGCGGCAACATTGCGCGACAAGCTGGCGCAAAATGCCTGCATCACCGCGCCGAATGTGATGCGCGAGGAATTATCCGACGACGGCACGCGCAAGTGGCTGCTGAACGTCGGAACAGGCAATGCTGTGGAAGCGGTGTTTATTCCCGAGACCGACAGGGGAACCTTGTGCATGTCTACTCAGGCAGGATGCGCGCTGAATTGCACTTTTTGCTCGACCGGAAAGCAGTGCTTCAATCGCAATCTCAGCGTGGCGGAGATCATCGGCCAGTTATGGTGGGCGAATCATCAGTTGGGCAAGAATGCCGAAGGCCTGTGGCCGATCAGCAATGTGGTGATGATGGGCATGGGCGAGCCGTTGCTGAATTTCGACAACACCGTGAGCGCGTTACACCTGATGCTGGACGACCATGCCTATGGCTTGTCGCGCCGCCGCGTCACAGTGTCCACTTCCGGCATCGTGCCGGCGATGGACAGGTTGCGCGATGAATGTCCGGTGGCGTTGGCCGTGTCGTTGCATGCGCCGAATGACAAATTGCGCGACGAGTTGGTCCCGATCAACCAGAAGTATCCCCTCAAGGAATTGCTGGCCGCATGCCTTCGCTATCTCGAGCGTGCGCCGCGCGATTTCATCACTTTCGAGTATGTGATGCTCGACGGTGTGAACGACTCGGTGCAACAGGCACATGAGCTGGTGAAGCTGGTGCGTGACGTGCCGTGCAAGCTCAACCTGATCCCGTTCAATCCGTTCCCGCAAACCCATTACAGGCGTTCCAGACCCGAAGCCATCCAGCGTTTCCGCGATGTGCTGATGCAGGCTGATATCGTCACAACCACACGCAAGACGCGCGGCGACGACATAGCCGCCGCGTGCGGGCAATTGGCCGGACAGGTGCAGGACAAGACCAGGCGAACCATGCAGCGCACCGTTGGGGCCGCATAAATGATTGGCCGGCGTGCACTGATGAGCAAGTTGATTATTCTGTTATTTTCGTTGTTTGTACTGTCGGGCTGTAGTACCCCGTCCGCTGACACCAGCAATAGCAAGAGTGCCAGTGTCCATACCGAATTGGCCGGACTGTATTTCGAGCGAGGCCAGTACGGTGTCGCTCTGGAGGAGTTAGATCAAGCCCTGCAGGCCGATCAGAATTATGCGCAGGCTTATAATGTACGGGGTCTGGTGCACATGACTTTGCGCGAAGACGCACTTGCCGAGGAGGATTTCAAGAAGAGTCTGAGTCTCGACAAAAACAATTCGGATACACATAATAATTATGGTTGGTTCCTTTGTCAGCGAGGCAGGGAAAAGGAATCCATCCCCCAATTTATGGCAGCGTTGAAGGATCCGTTGTACCGGACTCCTGGACGAGCGTTCCTGAATGCCGGGATATGTTCCAGGAAAATGGGCAACAACAAGGATGCCGAAGAGTTTTTTCAGCGTGCCCTGGTTGTTCAACCCGGTATGCCGCAGGCATTGTTGGCTTTGGCGGAAATGAGCTTTGCAGCCGGCGATTATTCCGCGGCAAAGAGATATTTTGCGGATTATTCGAAAGATTCGGGCGATCTTACGGCAGAGCAACTATGGCTGGCAGTGCGTATCTCGCGAAAGACAGGTGACCGAAATTCCGAGGCCAGCTACGGATTGCAGTTGCGCAAACGGTTTCCCGATGCGCGCGAAACTGAATTAATGATGAGTGGTAAATGATGGAACATATCCCCGAAAAAAACTTGGCACAAACAGATAAATCTGACGCTATAACAGAAGCCACGCTGGGAGCGGTGTTGCGCGAAGCTCGCGAACATTTGGGATTGAGCGTGGCTGATGTGGCCAATCAGATCAAATTCGCACCGCGACAGATCGAGGCGATTGAAGCGGGCGATTATCAGCATCTTCCGGAAGAGGCATTCTTGCGGGGTTTCATACGCAGTTACGCCAAGATATTGCAATTGGATGCGCAGAAATTATTGGCTGCCTTGCCTCATTCCAAGATGGCAACGATGGAGTTGGTGGTGCCGCCTTCGGTTGGCGTACCCTTCCCAAACACACATTCATTACCCCGGCAAAATACGAACTTGCTGGTTGCTGCCGCTGTTCTGGCTGTGATTGCAGGAGTATTCGCGTTGTGGAATTCCATATCGCCAATCAAGCATCAAAAAGTAGCCCAGGTTGAAACTCCGGTTACCTTGCCGACAGAAGATCAGACTGTCCCGGTTCCGCCTGCTCCAGACGGGCAGGTGAAAGAACCAGCCGCAACTGATGCGTCCAAAGCAAAAAACAAACCTGAAAGTGTTCAACCGGAAACCAAGCCTCAGACCAAGACCTTGTCCAAGCCCGAGACCAAGTCTGAAACCAAACCGGTGGCTAAGCAGGAAGTAAAGTCTGTAGAGATGCTGGGGCTCAATCCGGAAGTTAAACCGGCGGATAAACCAAAAGCTATGCCAGTGACCAGGCCAGAGGCCAAGCTTGAGGTTGAACCAGAGATTACTCAAGAGGTCAAGCCAGAGACCAAGCCTGAGGTTAAACCAGAGATTACTCAAGAGGCCAAACCAGAGGCCAAGCCGGTTACGCCACAACAGAGTATGCCTGCGACATCCGAGACCCAGCCTGGTGATTCCACAAAAGTCACCCAGATTCGTATCGAGTTTGGTGAAGAGTCCTGGACTGAAATCAGGGACAAGGATGACAAGATAATATCCTCCAAGGTCAACCCGGCCGGCAGTGAGTTGGTTGTTTATGGCCGTGCACCGTTCACGATGCTGATCGGCCACGGTTTGGCTGCACGCTTGTATCATGAGGGCAAGCAGGTGGATTTAACGCCCTACATCAACAAATATAGCGAAGTGGCGCACGTGACATTGAAGTGAGCACGACCATAATCAAGCGCCGCCCGTCGCAACGGGTGCTGGTCGGCAAAGAGATGCTTGGCGGAGGTGCGCCTGTCGTGGTGCAGTCGATGACCAACACCGATACTGCGGATGCCGCCGCGACTGCCAAACAAGTATTCGAACTTGCTCAGGCCGGATCCGAATTGGTACGCATCACCGTGAACACCCCCGAGGCCGCCGCACAAGTGGCGCGCATTCGTTCAATACTGGATGGCATGGGTTGTGATGTACCGCTGGTCGGCGACTTCCACTATAACGGCCATCGTTTGCTCACCGAGTTCCCGGATTGTGCACAGGCGCTGGCGAAATACCGCATCAATCCTGGCAACGTCGGGCGCAAGCGCAAGTCCGTAAAACTTTTGGCCGGGCACCCGGAAGACGACCCGTTCACGATCATGATAGAAACCGCGATCCGCTACGATAAACCGGTGCGCATCGGAGTGAACTGGGGCAGTCTCGATCAGAATCTAGTGGTGCGCATGATGGACGAGAACTCGCGTCTGGCCCAGCCAAGACAGGCGGGTGAAGTGACGCGTGCCGCGCTGATCGCTTCCGCGCTGGAAAGTGCGGCGCGTGCCGAGCAGTTGGGCATGGCGCACAACCGCATCGTGCTGTCATGCAAGGTCAGCGAGGTGCAGGATCTTATCGCGGTGTACCGTGAACTGTCACTGCAATGCGACTACGCGCTCCATCTCGGACTCACTGAAGCGGGCATGGGTTCCAAGGGCATCGTAGCTTCGACAGCCGCGCTTGCGGTACTGTTGCAAGAAGGCATCGGCGACACGATACGCATATCCTTGACGCCGGAACCAGGCGGCGATCGTACCCAGGAAGTGCTGGTTGGGCAGGAGATCCTGCAGACCATGGGTTTACGGGCATTCTCACCGATGGTGACGGCATGTCCCGGATGCGGCCGCACCACCAGCAGCTTCTTTCAGGAGCTTGCGCAAAGCATCCAGACGCATTTGCGTGAGCAGATGCCGGTATGGCGCGACCGGTATGAAGGCGTAGAGAACATGACTGTAGCGGTGATGGGTTGTGTGGTGAACGGGCCGGGTGAAAGCAAGCTGGCGAACATCGGCATAAGCCTGCCCGGCACCGGCGAAAGCCCTGCCGCACCTGTCTACATCGATGGCGAAAAAACCATGACCTTGCGCGGGGATAACATCGCCGGGGAATTCACGCGCGTCGTGGATGAGTATGTGGCGAGGAAATATGTGAAGAGAGAAGGGTGAAGAGGGAAGGGTGGTGCGCGGTTTTCCCTTATCTCTTCTCCCTTTACCCTTCCCCGGAAATCAAATGAGCGACAAAACTATACAGGCCATTCGCGGCATGAACGACATCCTGCCGGACGAAGCAGAACTGTGGCTTTGGTTCGAGGATGTGGTGAGCGAATGGTTGCACAGTTACGGCTATCGCAATATCCGCATGCCTCTGGTAGAACCGACCGCTCTGTTCAAGCGCGCCATCGGCGAAGTGACCGATATCGTCGAGAAAGAGATGTACAGCTTCGCCGATGCGCTGAACGGAGATGAACTGACGCTGCGTCCAGAAGGTACGGCATCATGCGTGCGTGCAGTGTTGCAGCACAATCTGCTGTATAACGCTCCGCAGCGCCTGTATTACAGCGGGCAGATGTTCCGCCATGAACGTCCGCAAAAGGGGCGCTATCGCCAGTTTCATCAATATGGTGTGGAAGCGTTGGGCTTTGCCGGACCGGACATCGATGCAGAGCAGATTCTGATGTGCGCCCGGCTTTGGCACAAACTCGGGCTGAGCGGCGTCACGCTGCAGTTGAACACGCTTGGTGATGCAGCATCGCGTCATCGCCATCGTGCCAAGCTGATCGCTTACTTCAGCCAGCATCAGGCGATGCTGGATGCCGATGCGGCGCGCCGCTTGCACAGCAATCCGCTGCGCATCCTGGATAGCAAGAATCCCGAAATGCAGGACTTGATAGACGCAGCGCCCAAGCTGATGAACGAGATAGAAGACGATGCGCTGCAGCATTTTGCCGCAGTGCAGGCAATACTCGAACAACATGACATTTCGTTCGAGATCAATCCCCGTTTGGTGCGCGGTCTGGATTATTACAACCGCACCGTATTCGAATGGGTTGCCACGGGGCTCGGTGCGCAAGGCACCATCTGCGCAGGCGGCCGCTACGACGGATTGATCGAACAGATCGGCGGGAAACCAGCTCCCGCGACAGGTTTTGCGATGGGTGTGGAGCGGTTGCTGACATTGTTGCAGGTTGACGGAATGGCATTGCCCAGGCAGCAGGTGGATGTGTATGTGGTGCATCAGGGCGAGCTTGCCAGCCGATTGGCAAGCAAAGTGGCGGAACAGTTGCGCGATGACGAACTGCGTGTGCTGTTGCATTGCGGCGGCGGCAGTTTCAAGTCGCAGATGAAAAAGGCCGATGCCAGCGGCGCATCCGTGGCGGTGGTGATCGGAGATGACGAAGCAAGAGTCGGCGAAGCGAGTGTCAAACCGATGCAGGGGGGTGATCAAATCCGCGTTGCCTTGGATGATCTCACCAGGACAGTAAATCAATTTATCAAGTAGGAGTAAACAGCATGGCGGCACTGGATTTGCAGGAACAGGAACAACTCGAGGAACTCAAGGCATGGTGGAAAGATAACCGAAATCAGATACTCGGTGCTTTGTTGATTGCCGTCGTTGCGATTGGTGGTTGGCGCGGTTGGCAGTATTACCGTCACAATCAGTCCACTCAGGCTGCCATGTTGTTTTCGGAGTTCGTCAGGCAACTTCAAGGAAATGATGCCGGACGCGTCAACGATGCGGCTGCCGCAGTGATGGACAGGTTCGCCTCCACGGCATATGCATCGCGAGCTGCTTTGCTGGCTGCGCAAGTAAATGAACATGGCAAAGACACGACACGCGCCAAGGCACAGTTGCAGTGGGTCATTGATCACGCCGGGGAAGCGGAACTGCGCGACGTTGCGCGACTGAGATTGGCATCATTATTGTTGGATGAAGCCAAGTATGCAGAAGCAATCAGTCTGCTGAATGTTGAGCATTCTGCCGCTTTCGATGGTTTGTATGGCGATCTGCGCGGAGACGTATTGAGCGCACAAGGCAAGCTGGATGAGGCCAGAAGCGCTTACAAACTGGCTTATGAAAAGACCGATCCCAAGAGCATGTATCGAAATCTGATCCAGATGAAACTCGATGCACTCGTAACAAGTAAATGAAATTAGCACATCATTACCTTCGGCCATTCGGCAAGGTTCAGGGCAAGGTTCACGCAGGTCAAATCATTGGTCAGGTCACTGGACTTGCCCATCAACTAGGCTCAGGACAGGCTTTAATGCTGGCGCTGTTCGTGCTGGCCGGATGTTCCAGCGACTCTTCGCCGGGCTTGGCCGATATCAAGGGTGAAGCGGGGCCAGCCGAGCTGGTCGAGTTCGCCCAGACTGCAAGGTTCGAGGAACGCTGGCACAGCGAAGTAGGAGATTCGGGATTGAATCAGCTAAGACCCGCGCTAACTGCTGATGCGGTCTATGGTGCTTCCGCCAAAGGCGATCTGGTACGCCTGGACCGAACCAGCGGCAAGCAGGTTTGGCATATCGAAACAGGAATTACAGTCAGCGGCGGTGTGGGAAGCGGAGAAGGTCTGGTGCTCATCGGTAGCGAAAAGGGTGATGTGCTGGCGTATGACGAAAACGGCAAACTGCGCTGGAAGAGCAAAGTTCCCAGCGAAGTGCTGAGTGTGCCGCAAGTCGCAGCCGGCGTGGTGATGGTGCGCAGCGGAGACGGGCGTATTGCCGCACTGGACGCGGCAGATGGCAAACGTTTATGGCTTTATGAGCGCAGCACACCGGCACTGGTCGTGCGCAGTCATGCAGGCATAACTTTCCAGCGCGGAGTGGCATTTGCCGGTTTTGCGGGAGGGAAGCTTGTTGCGCTGAAAATCTCGGACGGGTCGGTACTGTGGGAGGTTGCGGTATCTCAACCCCGCGGCAATACCGAACTCGAGCGTATCAGCGACATCACCAGCAACCCGGTTGTAGATGATGAACAAGTCTGTGCGATCGCGTTTCAAGGCCGTATTTCCTGTTTTGACGTGGCACAAGGAAGCCCGCTTTGGAACCGTGATATCTCCAGCGACAAAGGCATGATGCTGCTGCGTAAATATCTCTACATCAGCGATGCGAAGGGATCAGTGATCGCGCTCGACAAGACCAGCGGAAGCACGCTGTGGAAAAACGATCAGTTATCCTTGCGCGTCATCTCCGCGCCGCTTGTGCTGGAAAAGCTGGTCGTGGTCGGTGACTATGCGGGATATCTACACGGTTTGAATCGCGAAGACGGAAGGATGGCCGCGCGTATCGAACTGGACGGTGGCGCAATACAATCCGAACCTGTCCCGCTGGACAGCGGCTTGCTGGTGCAAACCCGTGGCGGCGAAATATATTCGCTGTCGATAAAATAGGAAAATAATGTGAAAGGTGAAAGGTGAAACGAAGCAACGGTTTCATATTTCACCTTTCACATCTTCACATTTAAGGTTTCCATATGCTACCCACAGTTGTATTAGTCGGTCGTCCGAATGTGGGCAAGTCCACCCTGTTCAATCGCCTTACGCGCAGCCGCGATGCACTGGTAGCCGATCAGCCGGGGCTGACGCGCGACCGTCATTACGGACGCGGCAGAGTGGGTGGCAGATCCTATCTGGTGGTGGATACCGGCGGGTTGGAGCCGGTTGCCAAAGAAGGCATCATGTTCGAGATGGCAAAGCAAAGCCGCCAAGCAGTGGATGAAGCTGATGTAGTGCTGTTTCTGGTCGATGGACGCGCCGGTTGTACGCCGCAGGACACCCTCATCGCCGGGCAATTGCGCAAGACCGGCAAGCCGATACTGCTGCTGGTCAACAAAGCCGAAGGCATGATGCGCGCCAAAGTCACCGCCGAGTTTTTCGAGCTGGGTCTCGGCGAGCCGTTGCCGATCTCTTCGGCGCATGGCGACAACGTCGCGGAAGTGGTCGAGATAGCGCTGGAGAATTTTCCTCAAGAGGTCGAGGAAGAAGCAAGCCATGAACATCCCCCCAAGATCGCCATCGTCGGTCGTCCCAATGTCGGCAAGTCCACGCTGGTCAATGCCATTCTGGGCGAGCAGCGCGTGATTGCATTCGACCAGCCGGGCACTACGCGCGACAGCATCTACATCGACTTCGAGCGCGATGGCAAGCAATACACCATCATCGACACCGCCGGTGTTCGCCGGCGCGGCAAGGTCGAAGAGGCGGTGGAAAAATTCTCCGTGATCAAAACCATGCAGGCGATCGAAGACGCCAACGTGGTGGTGTTGGTGGTGGATGCCCGCGACCAGATCACCGAACAGGACGCGCACGTGGCCGACTATGTGCTACAAGCTGGCAGGGCGCTGGTGCTTGCGGTCAACAAATGGGACGGACTGGACGAACATCATCGCGATATTGTGAAAAAAGACATCGAGCGCAAATTGCATTTCCTGGCCTTCGCCAAACGGCATTACATTTCTGCGCTGAACGGCAATGGCGTAACGAACGTATTGAAGTCGGTGGACGAAGCATATGCCGCTGCTATGTCGAAGCTGTCCACGCCCAAGCTCACCCGCGCGCTGATTGCTGCGCTGGAAAAGCAGAAACCGCCCAAGAGCGGTCGCTTCACACCCAAGATGCGCTATGCTCATCAGGGTGGAAGCAACCCACCGCTGATCGTGATCCATGGCAGCGGCCTGGACAACGTGCCGGCCAGCTACTCGCGTTATCTTGAACGCACTTTTTGCGACATCTTCAAGCTGCAGGGTACGCCGATGAGGATACAGTACAAATCCAGCAAAAATCCGTTCGAGGGGAGCAAGCCCAAGCCGCTTACCGAGGCGGAACAGCGCAGGGCTCATCGTGCGCGTATTCGGGGCCGCAAATTATACGGGTGACGATCTCGAAATTCGTACTGGCATTGTTCACTTAATCCCTGCAACTGGTTGCGAACCTTGGTGGATATCATGAGGTTTAATCGAGCTTGTGCTGCAATCAATATGATTCATGGATCATTATCGATACCAGTAATCCAAGCAATTGAAAAAGCAGATTAAATGGCAATTTTCCCGATTTTTAGATGTATTAATTCCTGATATTTGGAAATGGCATATATTCGTGAAATTTTTAATTTAAAAAAACAATGAATTAAGAATGGCATGTTATGTGCTAATTAAATAAATGTGTTCAATCTGATAAAAAGCAAGGATATTTGGAATTTGGCGGCAAGCAGAACATTTTTCACACGTTTGCTTAAGATGGTGAACGATTTTGTTATACCGTAGCCTTATTGACGTTCATCAAAGTGTGAATGTAAATTAATGCCTTTCTCCTGCAATTGAAATTTACTTTCATAACCAGGAAACAAATTGACCAGTAACACAATGAGCAACACAACATAGTAACTATGTTTGGGGAATTCGCCATTAAATACTCCACTGCCTCTAACACAGTTTCAACTCCTTACCAGACCAAGATTTTGAGTGCCTGGAATGCTGTTATGGAAAATGTAAAGCGATCCAACAAATCTGAGTTGGCGTTCAATTTTATTGCCTTCGCTTTATTGGTTCTATCTTTGACGGCACTGCGCATGCCGATGGCTCAAGCGGAACCCACAGGCGGGCAAATCAGTACAGGAACCGGTACGATCGCCCAAGCGGGTGCGACCACCACCATCACCCAAAATACCCAGAACCTCGCCATCAACTGGCAAAGCTTCAGCATCGGCAGCAGCGAAGCTGTACGCTTCAATCAACCCAATGCGTCGTCCATTGCACTCAATCGCGTTCTCGGCCAGGACCCAAGCTCTATACTCGGCAGCCTGAATGCCAACGGCCAGGTCTTCGTTCTTAATCCCAACGGCGTGTTGTTTGGTGCAGGCTCGCAAGTAAATGTGGGTGGTTTGGTTGCTTCCACAATGAGACTCAGCGATGCTGACTTTATGGCCGGCAATTATGCCTTCAGTAACGGTGGTGCAGTTGGGTCTGTCGTCAACCAGGGCTCTCTCACCGCAGCACAAGGCGGCTACATCGCCTTGCTCGCGCCAGAAGTGCGCAACGAAGGCATCATTACCGCCACGCTGGGTACAGCCCTGCTTGGCGCAGGTGACAAAGTCACACTCAATCTTAACAACGGCTCGCTGCTTTCTTACACAACAGATCAGGGCTCGCTCAACGCGCTGGCCGAGAACAGACAACTGATACAAGCTGACGGCGGGCAGGTATTCATGTCGGCCAAGGCCGCCGACGCGCTCAGCACGGCAGTGGTCAACAATACCGGCATCATCGAAGCGCGCACCATTCAGAACGTCGGCGGTGTCATAAAGCTGATGGGCGACATGCAATCCGGGCAAGTCAATGTCAGCGGTACGCTGGATGCATCGGCGCCAAATGGTGGCAACGGAGGTTTCATCGAGACCAGTGCCGCGCACGTCAAGATAGCGGATGGCACCAATGTCACCACCGCGGCCACGCAAGGGCTGGCCGGAAACTGGCTGATCGATCCGTTTGACTTCACGATAGCGGTATCCGGTGGCGACATTACCGGTGCGCTTTTGAGTTCAAATTTGGGAAGCGGAAACGTCCAGATTCTGAGCAGTGCTGGTACCGTTGGAACGTTTGGCGACATCAATGTCAACGATGCAGTGACTTGGACTGCCAACACCACGCTGACATTGAGCGCTTATCACGACGTAAACGTCAACCAGTTGATTGATGCCAACGTCGGGGCAACGGGAGCAGGTAGTGTAGTCTTGCGTGCCGACAACACAGGGTTAGGTCCGGGAGCCGCTGCAGGTACCGTGAATTTTTCTGGTGCAGGCGCTGTGGCCCTGAATACGGGTGCGGCAAATATCTTCTACAACCCCACTTCGTACGCTGCACCTAATAATTACACCGTTAACGTTACTGGTGGTACGCTGAATTCCTACATGTTGGTGTTTGTTAACAATGCATCAGCAATTGCGCAATCCAAGATTTACGATGGCAATACCACTGCAACACTGGATACTCCGTTCACATTCCTGACCGGTCCTGACGGTGTTTCTGCTGGCCAAGTCGTAAGCCTGTCTGCCGGTACCGCAGACTTTAACAGTAAAGACGTGGCGACGGCCGATACTGTAAGTTTTTCCGGCTATGGGCTTAGC
>JBARHM010000087.1:0-2336 GCA_049799235.1 Gallionella sp. | reverse complement strand
CGTTATAGCGACCCAGTGCACGGTACAAGTTGCCCTGCTCGATATCCAGGTAGTGACGCAGAATGGTGCAACCGTAGCGTAAGTTGATGCGAGGGTTGAACAGGTTTTGATTCGCTGTCCCGATCTGCTTCACCCAGAATGGCATCACCTGCATATATCCGCGTGCGCCTACGCGTGATACGGCATATTTCTTGAAGCCGCTTTCCACTTCGATCAGGCCCAGAACCAACTGAGGATCAAGCCCGGCCCGGGAAGCTTCGTAATGCACGGTCTTGAGAAAATCCATACGGAAGCCTTCATCCGGCAGGCGGTCTTTCAAACGGCGCGACATATCCTTTAGCCACACATCAGCCTCATACTGTGTGGCAAAGGCAAGTTTCGGCTCGCCAAGATCAGAGACGCTGTGATGCAGAACCGCGCGGACGCTTGCGGAAAGTGGTGTGTAGATTTGTCCGCCTGCCTGTGCGGGGCAAGTAAACAACAGTCCAGCTAGGAATAGTGGAAGTGCGGAATAGTATGAAACTGGCTGCAGGTTCATTCGCATAGCTTGGATTTTACGAACTCCAGCGTTTTTTGCAAGGGGATGGATTGTGCGGCAGCATCCTGTCGGCCCTGATATTCCAGCATCCCCTCCTTCAGGCCGCGCTCACCGATGACAACGCGATGCGGGATTCCAATCAACTCCATATCGGCAAACATCACCCCGGGGCGCTCGTCTCGATCATCCAGCAGCACTTCTATGCCGGCAGATTTCAACTCCGCATACAGATGATCCACCGCTTTGCGTACAGCGTCGCTCTTGCTCATACCAATCGGGACAATGACAATCTGGAACGGCGACATTGCAGTCGGCAGCACGATACCACGCTCGTCGAAGTATTGTTCGATTGCGGCAGCGACGATGCGTGACACGCCGATGCCGTAACAACCCATCTCGATGATCTGCGCTTTGCCCTGCGCGTCCAGATAAGTTGCTTTGAGAGCTTCGGCATACTTGGTGCGCAACTGGAAAATATGACCGACTTCGATTCCTCGACAGATTTCCAGTGTTCCTTTGCCGTCAGGTGACGGGTCTCCTTCGACCACATTGCGAATATCCGCGACCAAATCTGGTTCGGGCAAATCACGTTTCCAGTTCACTCCGGCAGTATGGAACTTTGGACGGTTTGCCCCGACCACGAAGTCACTCATAGCAGCTACGGTGCGATCAGCGATGACCCGGATTTTTGCCCGGTCGATATCAACCGGGCCGAGGAATCCCGGTGGACAGTTGAAGCTGGCGCGGATTTCCTCATCCGAGGCAAAGCGGAAATCTTTGAGCCCTGGCAGCTTGCTTGCCTTGACTACGTTCAGGCTGTGGTCGCCGCGTAGCAGAAGGATGTGCAAATTTCCGGTAGCGATGATTGCGATAAGCTTCACTGTTCGCTGCAATGGGATGCCGAGCAGTTCTGCCACCTGTTCGCATGTGGTTTGTTTAGGTGTTTCGACATCACGCATCGTCTCAGTAGCAGCGGCTCGCGGCATCGTCGGAGCGACCGCTTCAGCCAGTTCCACATTTGCGGCGTAATCGGAAGATGGGCAATAAGCCAGCGCGTCTTCGCCAGCGTCCGCCAGCACATGAAACTCGTGCGAGCCGCTTCCGCCGATCGCGCCGGTATCGGCCGCAACGGCGCGGAACTTCAATCCCAGGCGGGTGAAGATACGGCTGTAGGTGTCATGCATCACGCGATAAGTCGATTCCAGGCTGGCCAGATCTGCGTGGAAGGAATAAGCATCCTTCATAAGGAATTCACGAGCACGCATCACGCCGAAACGTGGCCGTACTTCGTCGCGAAACTTGGTCTGGATCTGGTAGAAATTTACCGGTAGTTGCCGATAGCTTCGGATCTCGCGGCGTGCGATGTCGGTGATCACTTCTTCATGGGTGGGGCCGAAGCAGAAATCATTGTCGTGCCTGTCCTTGATTTTGAGCATCTGCGGCCCGAAAACTTCCCAGCGCCCGGTTTCCTGCCACAGTTCGGCAGGTTGCACCGCGGGCATCAGCAATTCGACACCGCCGCTCCTGTTCATTTCTTCGCGCACCATGCTTTCCACTTTGCGCAATACGCGCAGACCGAGCGGCATCCAGGTGTACAGGCCGCTGGCCAGCTTTTTGATATAGCCGGCACGCAGCATCAGTTTATGGCTCGGAAGTTCAGCCTCGGAAGGAGCTTCCTTGAGAGTGGAAATGAAAAATTGCGAAACACGCATGGCGATCGTTACCTGATCAGTTGATTGATACTTGGATTTTACAGGGATTGCGCGCTATTCGTCTTGTTCATCCTGAAGCCAGAGGC
>JBARHM010000086.1:0-3770 GCA_049799235.1 Gallionella sp. | reverse complement strand
GCACACACCAGTTGAGCGCCGATGCAGCCTGGCGCATGTCCGTGACCACCGGCGCCAACAGATGCGGGATGCCTTCGTAAACCGACAACTCGAGCATCTTCGGATCGATCAGCAACAGGCGCACCTGTTGTGGCGTGCCCTTGTAGAGCAGACTCAGTATCATCGCGTTGATCGCCACCGATTTTCCCGAACCGGTCGTGCCCGCCACCAGCACATGAGGCATTTTGGCAAGATCGGCGACCACCGGCTTTCCGGAAATATCCTTGCCCATCGCGATGGTCAGCATCGAGCCCATATCGGCATATACCTGGGAACTGAGTATTTCGGACAGCCGCACCATTTGCCGCTTCGAGTTGGGCAACTCCAGCGCCATATAGGCCCTGCCGGGTATTGTTTCCACAAGGCGTATGCTCACGACCGACAATGCGCGCGCCAGATCCTTCACCAGATTGGTGATCTGGCTGCCTTTCACGCCGACGGCTGGTTCGATCTCATAGCGCGAGATCACCGGCCCGGGATAAGCGGCCACCACTTTCACCTCCACGCCAAAATCTTTCAGCTTGCGCTCGATCAGGCGCGAAGTGAACTCCAGCGTATCGGCAGACACGACCTCGACATGCTGTGCCGCCTGATCCAGCAGATGCAGCGGCGGCAGCGTCGAGTCATGCATATCGGCGAACAACGATGTCTGTTTCTCAGCCTTGGCGCGGGCTGATTTGGCCACCTCGAACTGCGGCATTTCGATGTGTATCGGCAGATGCTCCTCGACGCGCCTTTTCTCTTCCTCAACGACGGCGATACGTTCACTCATCGCCTGCGCGCCGATACGCCGGTCCTGGTGCGTCTGCCAGGCAAGGCGCGCCAACTGCCAGGCATTTTCCAGCAATGTCCCCAACCAGTCCACGAAACGCAGCCAGGATAAACCGCTGAACAGGCTGAAGCCGGCGGCGATCAGCGCCAGCAACAACAGCGTCGCACCGGTAAATCCAAACAATCCTGTCAGTGTGTCGCCTGACATCGCACCGAGCATTCCACCCGGGGTCAGCGGCAACGGAACTTTTAGCGAATGCATGCGTATCGCTTCGAGCGAGCTGCTGGCAAGCAACAGAACCGCGAACCCGGCTACCGAAACCCACCATGCACGCCTGCAGAAGATACTGTCGGGGCGCAATTGACGATAACCCGCCCATACTCTCTGCAGCATGAACACCACCCACCACCAGGCAGAAAAACCGAACAAGTAAAACATCAAGTCGGCAAGATACGCGCCCAGCACCCCGCCGGGGTTGCTTGTCACCGCACCGCTGACACTATGCGACCAGGCCGGATCGGTGCGATCATAGCCATACAGCGCTACGGCGAAATATATCGCGCAAGCGGTAAACAGCAGCCAGCGGGATTCGCGCAGCAACACCCACACCTTGCCGGCCGGGGAATACGCTCTCGCCTCAGCCATGGCAGAGGACGGAAGACTGAAGACAGAAGACAGAGGTGTTGTCTCGGCTACGCCGCGAATTTGAAATAACATGCCGCATAGCGGCACACAAAAGCCCGGCTTCCGACCCCCGCCCCTTTGCCCCCAACAGCACCGAGAAAATTTGATTCATAAATATCTCCCCTCCAAAGGACTTTGTCCTCCGAGCCTCCATCATACCCCAGCAAGCAATAGCCGAATATCATCGGCGATCCATCCGGGGTTCTGCTCAAGGGGAGCGAGTAACCGCACCCTGCCTTCGGGGTCGATCAAAAACGTGCCGACACTATGATCGATGCTGTAGCCTGAAGTGGTCGGCTGCTTCTGATAAAACACAGAAAATGACTTGGCGGCCTGCGCCGTGGCTGCTGCATCACCGTACAGTCCGAGGAAAGACGGATGAAAAGCGGACATATATTTCACCAGCATCTCCGGCTTGTCGTGTTCCGGATCGACCGTAACGAACAGCACCTGCACCTTGTCCGCATCTTTGCCCAGCATGCCCATCACCTGCGCCAGATCGGCCAGCGTGGTGGGACATACGTCCGGGCAGTGGGTATAGCCGAAAAACAGCGCCACCACCTTGGCGCGGAAATCCGCAAGAGTGCGCGGCTTGCCGTTCTGATCGGTCAGCTTGAAATTCGCACCGGCCAAAGGCATGCTGACATCGTTGGCATGAAACGCAGAAGGCAGCCTGGGTTCTTCACAAGCAGCGAGGAAAGCAACCAGAAAAACCAACATCAGAATACGCAATTTACTTCTCCTAAATATCAACAGTTACTTTGCAGTCCATGCGTGCGACACAATGCTTTGCGCCACCTTGAAGGGAACAGGCAAGCAGATAATTTCGAGGACAACGCAGCATGGCAACGAATTGTTGAATTTCATACGGCCACATGACACGCACCTGCCCAGCCATGCACATAAAAACTGTAGCTTACCTTGATCAGTCCATACACACCGAAGCCCATCACCGCAAAACCCGCCGCCAGGCGCACGCGCGGCGACTGCACCCACTGGCGGCAACGCTCCCAGAACAATCCGATCGTCAGTAGATTCGGCAATGTCCCCAGCCCGAATGCCGCCATGATCAGCGCGCCCTGCGCCGTGCTGCCGCTCGCCAGCGAAGTTACCAGCACGCTATACACCAAGCCGCAAGGCAACCAGCCCCACAGCGCACCCAGCGCCAGGGCGCGCGGCACGGTATGCACCGGCAACAACTTCGTCGTGTATGGCTGCAAGCGTTTCCACAAGCCGCCGCCAAGATTCTCGAGGCGGCGCACCGCGCCCCACAATCCGGCGAGATACAAGCCCAACATCACCAGCATCAGACTCGACAACGCAAACAGCAGATGCTGCACCGGTACCGCATCGCGCATCAGCAACCCGGCCTTCCCCACCATGCCGACCAATGCGCCCGCCACTGTGTAGCTCGCGATGCGTCCGCTGCTGTAGGCGAGATGAAACGGCCATCTTGCACGGTCTTTCGGCAACTGCGTGGTGAAGATGCCGATGATGCTGCCGCACATGCCCAGGCAATGCACGCCGCCGAGGATGCCTACCAAAAAAACCGCGATGATGCTGAACTCACCCATGCGTGGAATTACATTCCAATAGACTCAAATCCAGATGCCGTTCCGCCGATTTCGCATCCGGCGCCGCCATGTGCGGCACCACCCCCAGCAAGGGCGCTGCGATGCGCTCGCGCAAGGCCTCGATGTTTTCCTGCAAAGCGTCCATATTCGTATCCAGCACGTTTGCCACCCAGCCCGCGCATTCTAGCCGGTAATCGGCAATGGCTCGCAGCGTCAACAGCGCATGGTTGAGACAACCCAGCCGCATGCCCACCACCACGATCACCGGCAGATCCAGTTCCTTCGCCAGATCGGCGCTGCTCTGCTGCCCGTTCAACGGCACCAGAAACCCGCCCGCTCCTTCGACAATCACCTCATCCGCCTGCATGGCCAGTTCGCGATACGAAGCGATGATGCGAGCCAGTTCGATGCGCACGCCGGAATGCCTCGCGGCGATATGCGGCGCGATGGCATGGCGGAAGCAATACGGATTCACCTGCCCATAGGTGAGCGGCATGCCACTCGCCGCACGCAGTGCTTGCGCATCGTCGTTGTGCCCGCTCTCATCGCAACCAGCGGCGACCGGTTTGAAACCCGCCACGAGCTTGCCCTGCACCGCAAAGGCATGTAACAGCGCACAACTGACCAGCGTCTTGCCAACCCCAGTGTCGGTTCCAGTGATGAAATAGCTCATGCAACCCCTCCCACCCTCCCCTTATCAG
>JBARHM010000085.1:0-1740 GCA_049799235.1 Gallionella sp. | reverse complement strand
TGCCGTTGCCGGATGACTTCTGGGACAGGCACAGCAAGGACATGAAGTCGTGGCAGAAGGAAGGCCACACCTATTATCAGATCCAGGGCCCGCTGTGCGGGGCATTCTTCGTCAATCAATTCGTCTACCAGGAAAACGACACATCGCCGTTCTATGCCGTGGTGATGGAACAGGACGACCAGACCGCGCTGTTGCGCACACTGACCGATTACACCCACAGCAAGAACAATGTCTGGGGTATCACCGCGCGCAATCGCGAACAGAACTTCGTGCTCAATCTGCTGCTGAACCCGGAGATCGATTTCGTCTCGCTGCTGGGACAGGCCGGCACCGGGAAAACCCTGCTGACACTGGCTGCCGGCTTGCTGCAGACACTGGAGAACAAATTGTATTCGGAAATCATCATCACCCGCGTCACGGTTCCGGTGGGCGAGGACATCGGTTTTTTGCCGGGAACCGAAGAAGAAAAGATGACCCCGTGGATGGGCGCGCTCGAAGATAACCTCGATGTGCTGAACAAGACCGACGATGAAGGCGGTGATTGGGGGCGCGCGGCGACCCGAGACCTTATACGCTCGCGGATCAAAGTGAAATCGCTCAACTTCATGCGCGGCCGCACTTTCCTGAACAAGTACGTGATCATCGACGAGGCTCAGAATCTCACACCCAAGCAAATGAAGACCCTGGTGACCCGCGCCGGCCCCGGCACGAAAGTAGTGTGCATGGGCAACATCGCGCAGATCGACACGCCATACCTCACCGAAGGCAGTTCCGGCCTGACTTATGTGGTTGATCGCTTCAAAGGCTGGGCGCACGGCGGGCATGTCACCTTGCTGCGCGGCGAGCGTTCACGGCTTGCGGATTACGCCGGAGATGTACTGTAGGAGTTTATTTATGCATAACCCCGTCGAAAAATCCGATGCCGAATGGCAAAAGGAACTCACACCGGAGCAATACCGGGTGTGTCGCCAGTGCGGCACCGAGCCGGCTTTTACCGGTGCGTATTGGGACTGCCACGATGCAGGAATCTATCGCTGCGTGTGCTGCGGCAATGCCTTGTTCGAGTCTGCCGCCAAGTTTGATTCCATCTCCGGCTGGCCGAGTTATTGGCAACCCTGCCAATCTGAAAACATCATAACGCGCACCGATGCCAGCCATGGCATGAAACGCGTGGAAGTAAGCTGCAAGCAATGCGGCGCGCACCTTGGCCATGTGTTCGACGATGGCCCGAAGCCCACCGGACTACGCTACTGCATCAACTCCGCGGCACTCACGCTGGACAAAAAATGACAAATATCTTCCTGCTGCTGAGCATGTAACCGACATCATGAAACTTCTGTTCGATCTTTTTCCCGTCATTCTGTTCTTCGTCGCCTTCAAGTTCCAGGGCATCTTCGTCGCAACGGCGGTTGCGATCGCAGCGACGATAGTGCAGATCGCATGGACGAAATACCGGCATGGCAAGGTGGATGTGATGCTGTGGGTGAGTTTTGCGATCATCGCCGTATTTGGCGGCGCAACCCTGTTGCTGCACGACGAAACATTCATCAAATGGAAACCGACGGTGCTGTACTGGATGTTCTCCGCCATCCTGCTGGTTTCGAACGTGGTGTTCAACAAGAACCTGATGAAGCTGTTGCTGCAAGAGAAGATCGCGCTGCCGCTGCATGCCTGGAATCGTCTCAACCTGAGCTGGAGCCTGTTCTTTGCGGTACTCGGCTTCATCAACCTGTATGTGGC
>JBARHM010000084.1:0-2346 GCA_049799235.1 Gallionella sp. | reverse complement strand
AGATCAACGGCTCCCACCTATGCTACGCAGGTTATACCGACGTTCAATGACAGGCTATAGTAAAGGTGCACGGGGTCTTTTTGTCCTGTCGCGGGTAATCGGAATCCTCACCGATGCTTCTATTTCGCCGAGCTTACGGAAGAGACAGCTCCCAAGTCGTTACGCCATTCGTGCAGGTCGGAACTTACCCGACAAGGAATTTCGCTACCTTAGGACCGTTATAGTTACGGCCGCCGTTTACCGGGGCTTCGGTTCGCAGCTTCGCCTTGCGGCTAACCACTTGCCTTAACCTTCCGGCACCGGGCAGGCGTCAGTGTCTATACGTCGGCTTGGAAAATGCCTTAGCAGACACCTGTGTTTTTGCTAAACAGTCGCTTGGGACGATTCACTGCGGCCGGCCTCCGCTTCGCCTGTACGGCTACACGTACTGCCGGCACCCCTTATCCCGAAGTTACGGGGTAATTTTGCCGAGTTCCTTTTCCGTAAATCACTCGAGCACCTTAGGCTTCTCGCCTCGCCCACCTGTGTCGGATTACGGTACGGTCGACGGCAGTCCTGGTCCGCGAAGCTTTTCTCGGCAGCGTGCGGCAGCCACTCTTGACGGGGGCTTACGCCCCCTTCGGCATCGGTTCTCGGCTACCCCGGCGGATTTGCCTACCGGGGAACGCCTACCACCTTGCAGCGGATAGTCCACCACCCGCCAGTGACCTTGCTCCTGCGTCCCTCCTCGGACTCATAACGGCTTACCGTCGGTACGGGAATGTTGGCCCGTTTTCCATCGTCTACGCCTCTCGGCCTCGACTTAGGGACCGACTGACCCTGAGCTGATCGACATGGCTCAGGAACCCTTAGGCTTTCGGTGACAGAGGTTTTCACTCTGTTTCTCGCGTACTTAATCCGGCATTCTCACTTCCCATCGCTCCACCGGAAGGCTTCCGCCCCGGCTTCACCGCTCTGGGAACGCTCCCCTACCCCTCACGCTTGCGCGTGAAGACATAGCTTCGGCGGGTGGCTTGAAGTCCCGACCATTATCGGCGCGGCTACGCTGGACTGGTGAGCTATTACGCACTCTTTAAAGGAATGGCTGCTTCTAAGCCAACCTCCCAGTTGTCACAGCATACCCACATCCTTTGCTACACTAAGCCACCACTCCGGGGCCTTAGCTGATGTTCTGGGTTCTTTCCCTCTCGCCGCTGTACATTAGCGCACAGCGACTGCCTCCCGGGCAGCATTCGACAGGCATTCGGAGTTTGGTTGGGGGAGGTAACGTTATTCACGTCCCGGACCCATCCAGTGCTCTACCTCCTGCGAACTCAATTCCCGAGGCTATACCAAAATATATTTCGGGGAGAACCAGCTATCTCCGAGCTTGATTGGCCTTTCACCCCTATCCTCAAGTCATCCCAGCGGTTTTCAACCCACATGGGTTCGGTCCTCCACCGCCTGTTACGGCGGCTTCAACCTGCTCAAGGGTAGATCGCCACGGCTTCGGGTCTACCCCCACGTACGCTGTCGCCCTTATCAGACTCGCTTTCGCTATGGCTCCGGCCCTGAAGGCCTTAACCTTGCACGTGAGGAGTAACTCGCCGGATCATAATGCAAAAGGCACGCGGTCACCCGACCGAAGTCGAGCTCCCACTGCTTGTCAGCACACGGTTTCAGGATCTGTTTCACTCGCCACCTGGCGTGCTTTTCACCTTTCCCTCACGGTACTCGTGCACTATCGGTCATCGAGGAGTATTTAGGGTTGGAGGGTGGTCCCCCCAGATTCGCGCAGCATTCCACGTGCGCCGCGCTACTCGGGATACCACTAGGGGCCGTACGCGTCCAGTTACCGGGCTTTCACCGTCTATGGCGGGCCATTCCAGGCCGCTTCACTCTGGCGTCGTGCATCCCACGTTGTGGTCCCACAACCCCGCAGGGGCAAGCCCCCACGGTTTGGCCTCTTCCCCGTTCGCTCACCGCTACTAGGAGAATCTCGGTTGATTTCTGTTCCTCCGGGTACTGAGATGTTTCAGTTCTCCGGGTTGGCTCCGCTTGCGCGGTGACGGACCTCGCGGCCCGCCGGGTTTCCCCATTCGGTCATCCTGGGATCACGGCTTGCGTGCAGCTCCCCCAGGCTTATCGCAGCTTACCACGACCTTCATCGCCTCTCGATGCCAAGGCATCCACCGTGTGCCTTATTGCGTTTGATCTCAATTCGTTTTGAACTACGGTGTTGATTCCTCACACCCTGCCGGCCGCGTGAATGCGACCCGCAGCACATCCATCCCTCAATTGTCAAAGAGCGAAAAGTGACGTGAACCAGGGTGTCAGAGTGCAGGCGACTTCCGAGGACTTTCGACG
>JBARHM010000083.1:0-1826 GCA_049799235.1 Gallionella sp. | reverse complement strand
GGATACACACCGCGACCAGGGTGAACATAGAATACCTTGACTCCGAAACACTGGAAACCTCCGGCAAAAAAGAGCTGGCTCATTTCGACGCGATTCTTGTCCCGGGTGGTTTCGGCAAGCGGGGCACGGAAGGGAAGATCGCTGCGATTCGTTTTGCGCGCGAGAACAAAGTGCCGTATCTCGGAATTTGTCTGGGCATGCAACTGGCTGTGATCGAGTATGCGCGTCATGTTGCGGGAATGACTGACGCGAACAGCACCGAATTCGATCCTGAAACCGAGCACCCGGTGGTGGCATTGATCACCGAATGGCTTGATCGTGATGGCAAGGTGGAAATCCGCGACAGTGATTCCGATCTGGGCGGCACCATGCGCCTCGGTTCGCAACGCTGCCCGGTCAAGCCCGGCACGCTGGCGCAGCACATCTACGGCGATGAGGTGAACGAACGCCATCGCCATCGTTATGAAGTGAACAATCATTACGTGCCTGTGCTGGAAAAAGCCGGGCTGATCATTTCAGCGCGCACGCCGAGCGAGAACCTGCCGGAGATGATGGAATTGCCGCAATCCATGCATCCCTGGTTTGTCGGTGTGCAGTTCCATCCCGAGTTCACTTCCACGCCGCGCACCGGGCATCCCTTGTTCAAGTCCTTTGTGGAAGCGGCACTGAAGCGTCAAGCTGCAAGAAAACAAGATAAGGTGGCGGCATGAACAGGCAGATGACAGAAGACAGACGACAGACGACAGACTCTGACTCTCGTGCGCCGCGTAGCGGCACGTTATATCAAGGATGCGGCACAGCCGCGACAACAACAGGGTGGCTGCGTGAAATTATGTAATTTCGAGGTTGGATTAAGCCGTCCATTATTTTTGATTGCCGGGCCGTGCGTGATCGAATCCCAGCAACTGGCTTTGGATACTGCCGGGCAGTTGAAGGAGATCTGCCGCAAGCTGAACATCCCGTTCATTTACAAATCGTCCTACGACAAGGCCAATCGCAGTTCGGGGAAATCGTTTCGCGGCTTAGGCCTGGATGCGGGGTTGAAGATACTCGCCGAAGTGAAAAGACAGATCGGCGTGCCGGTGTTGACCGATGTGCACAGCATCGAAGATATCGCGCCGGTCGCGGCGGTGGTCGATGTGCTGCAGACCCCTGCATTCCTGTGCCGGCAGACCGATTTCATCCACGCGGTTGCAAAATGCGGTCGCCCGGTGAACATCAAGAAGGGGCAGTTCCTGTCGCCGTGGGATATGCAGAACGTGGTCGAGAAAGCGCGCGAGGCCAGCGGGGAAGACAACATCATGGTGTGTGAACGGGGTGCATCGTTCGGCTACAACAACCTGGTCTCCGATATGCGGTCGCTGGCGGTGATGCGCAACACCGGTTGTCCGGTGGTGTTCGATGCCACGCACTCGGTGCAGTTGCCGGGGGGGCAGGGAACGGTCAGCGGCGGGCAGCGCGAGTTCGTGCCGGTGCTGGCGCGCGCGGCGGTGGCGGCGGGGATTTCCGGACTGTTCATGGAGACGCACCCGAATCCGGCCAAGGCGTTGTCGGATGGTCCGAACGCATTTCCGCTAGGGCATTTGCAGGACTTGTTAAAGATCTTGATGATGCTGGATGCTACCGTCAAGCAACAAGGGTTTATCGAAGAAAAAATCGATTTAAAAAACGTTTAGATGAAGGAAGAAGGTAAAAAGTATGAGTGCAATCGTTGATGTCATCGCCCGAGAAATTCTGGATTCGCGCGGCAACCCTACCGTGGAAGCGGATGTATTGCTGGAGTCCGGCGTGATGGGGCGCGCTGCCGTGCCGTCCGGAGCATCCAC
>JBARHM010000082.1:0-4117 GCA_049799235.1 Gallionella sp. | reverse complement strand
ATGCTGCTCAAACAGGCTGCGCAAGCTGTCTTGCCAGACATTCGTGTCACGCAACATCGCGACTTCGGCATAATGCAGTGTCAAAGCCAGACGCACCGCAAGTCGTTCGCGCGATAGGCCCATCCATTGCAATGGTGCAAACAGGGTATACAGTCCGGCGATCAGTTGCTGTTTGCACAGGTGATCAAGTAATATTGCCAAACCGGCCAAAGCAGCAATCAACCGGGTGAGTTGCAGCACACCATCCACCAAACCTTCGCGGCTTGGACTAAACAAGCCGATCGAGTCTGACAGGGGTTGTCCGGGTGTACTGTAAGCGTAGATCAACAATAACGACAGCATGATCCAGCGCGTGCGGCGCACCAACTGGATGAACTTATGCCGGGAAATCGTGAATGCTCCCGGCAGGATAAATCCGGCAGCTATTAGCAATGGACTGAGCGTCATTGCTTGCATGGACACAACCAGCAAGCACCAAGTCACAATTTGCACGGCAGGATGGAATTTCATAATCGCTCCAATAGCTTTCGGCGACTCACTGAATGGACCGCCGAAACTTGCAATGGTTTGGAACTTCGATCAGCCGAGTTGTGCGAGCAGCGACTGGGCAGCATCGCGTTGCTCGGTATCGCCCTCGCGCAGGACCTCCTCGATGATCTCGCGCGCGCCGCTGGCGTCACCCATTTCCTGGTAAGCTTTAGCCAAATCGAGTTTCGTTGCCACCTCCTGCCAGTGGTCATCCTTGGAATCGGATGACGGAGCGGCAGGTGCCAAAGTATCATCGAAGTTCAGGTTGATGCCCGCAAAGCCCGCTTCAGATGGCTTTGCCGACGAGGCAGATTTTTCGGTTTTTTCCTCGCCAGGAAAATCCAGCGTGAATTCCATTACACCTTCTTCAACTTGAGGCATGTCGGTTTCTGCCTGTGTCGCTGATGCGGAAGGCTGGTTATCCAAATTAAGCGTCATATCCTCCAGATCAGGCAAAGGAACCGCAGTCTCCTCAGCTGCAGATGCCGAAGGATTCTTACCTGTTACATCGAATATCAAATCCCCCAAATCCGGTAAAGCGGATTTTTCCCGTTCTCCCGTCTGTTGTGCAGAAGGATTGCTAGAGGATGTCATGGCCAGGGTGTTTAGCGCGCCAGACAAAAAGTCATCTTCCGGCGATGGGGCCGATTTCGCTGCGGATGACATGGCCACAGTTTTAAACGCGCCAGACAAAAAGTCATCTTCCGGCGATGGCGCTGATTTCGCTGGGCCACCCCCCAAATCGAAATCGACAGACTTTGCTTTTGCTGTTGAAGTATCCCCCTTGACCAATTTTGGCTTGGTATCGAAAGTCGGGGTTTGCACGGACGCAGAACCAGATTCTGATGTTGTACCGCCATACATTGGATTATTCGGATCCAGTTCGCGTCCCATCGCAAGCGCCTGTTGGCTGGCCTCTTCATCACCGGAATCCTGCAACTGGCGCGCGATGGTCTCAAAGGAGCTCAGATCCTTGCGGCTAGCATATATCTCGAGCAACTTGAGATGTATCTTATGATTATTCGGCGTACTTTGCAGCGCATCCTTGAGTATCTCTTCAGCCTGGGCATCGCGTCCGAAATTCAGGAAAAGATCTGCTTCACTGATCGGATCGGCTTCACTCGATTGTTCTCCCGCTTCAGCCTGCGGCGAACTGATACCCGTGAAATCGCCCGTGTCCGGCGATGCCACAGCCGGCTCGGAAAACTGGCCTATGACATCAAATGATTTTTTTTTTCGCCGATTCAGCAGCCATCCCACTCCACCCAATCCAACCAGTGCACCAACTCCACCGGCAAGATAAAGCGGCTCGGCCATAATCTGATCCAGCATCGCCATCATCTGATCTACCAGTGAAGGCTCCTGTTTGACCGGAACCGGCTTGGGCTTAGGCTTGGCAACCGGTGCAGGTTTAACTTCGCTAGCGGCCGCCACCGCGCTGGCAGGCGCCTTCGGCTGTTGCGCAAGGGCCGCTGCCGAAGATTTCAGTTGAGCCAACCGCTGCATGTCCTGAAGATTTTTTTCCAGCATCGCGGTCCGCGTATGCTCTTCTTTTTCGGCCTTGGCTTTTGCGATCGCTTCCTCCTGCGCGGCGTTCTTTCTATCCTGAGCGGTCATGGACTTGCCGCCTGCACCTGTCGCTGTCTGATCGCCGGGTGCTTCTCCTCTGGACAGCTTCAGCACTTCCTTGGCGGATTCCTTGGCAACCGGCGCCTTGTCGGCAACCGAGCTGGCCAGTTTTCCAGTGGCAACTTGCTCGGTTGCCTGGGGTTGGCTTCTCTGGGCTGCGGCACTTGCCAGCTTCTGGCGATAGGCATTCCAATCGGCCACTTGGGCATGAATTTCCTTTACCGCTTCAGACTGGCCTACCACATCGACTTCCTTCTGACTGGGCATGCGCAGAATCTTGCCGGCCCTGATACGGTTCATGTTCTTTGCGTCGAACTGACTGGCATTGGCACGATATAGTGCGACCAGCATACGCTCAAGGCTCACGTCTGCCGGCTTGTATAGCGCAGAAATCTTGCTCAAGGTGTCACCACGTTGTACCGCGAGCCACTCTTCGTTCTGCTCAGCGATCTCACCCATAGCGGTACTTTCTGTTACTGACTCGGCCGGCGTTTCGGGTGCAGCCTCAGCTGGAGGCTCTGATGCAGGTACTGGTACAGGTGCTGTTACAGATGCAGGCTCAGATGCCGCTGCCATGCCCGAAACCCCTTCAATCACTTGCGGCTGAGCAGTTGGCTCAACCGGAATTGCAGCCGCACCCTCTGTCGCAGCTTGGACTGCCGGTGCAAGAGGCTGTACTTTCGCCTGTGCAGGAAGTTCAGCAACATAGCCCGGAGGATCCAACAGGAAAGTGTATTCGCGCAGCAACCTCCCGGATGACCAGGTTAACTCCACCAGCATGACCACGAACGGATCGTTGATCGGCTGCGCACTGGTCACTTTGAGGTATGGTTCACCATTCGCGCGGCTTTCGATCTGAAATTTGAATTTATTGCCGTAGGGATATTCCAGTCCTGCGCTCTTATAGATATCAGGGGAGGCAAGGCGAGCAACCAGACTGGCTTTATCAGCCTTGTTAACCGCTACCAGTTCTATGTCAGCCGTAAGCACCTGCCCAAGACCGGAAGTAACGTTTATCCCGCCCATACCCATGGCGGAAAGAGTTGCGGACAATGTGATACCAGCAATGAAACCGAGCAGCTTTATCATAACCAGCCACTTGGTCGGCGCTAACCAGCGACTTGCCAGCGTATTTGCTGGCTTAGTCGATTGGCTATGCAAAGCTAACCAGCGACTTGCCAGCGTATTTGCTGGCTTAGTCGATTGGCTATGCAGAGCTGTTTGCCGACCTAGTGGAATGGCTATAACCAACCACTCGGCAACCGTCTTCTGGTTGCTTTGTGGGATGGCTAGTAGTTTCATCAGTTGATTTACCAGTGATTTTCGCACGCCATCACCCTCACCTTGTTTTCGGGACAATATAAAATAACATCATAGAGTTATAAGCACAAGCTAATAATTTCTTTAAATCGGGCGGACCCTGCCCGTCCGACGGGCATAGATCCGCGCAGCAGACCTTTAAGCGAGATGTTTCGCAATCAGAATTTCAGCGATCTGCACACTGTTCAATGCCGCTCCCTTGCGCACATTGTCGCTCACCACCCACAGATCCAAGCCCAACGGATGCGATATATCTTCGCGTATGCGCCCGACATAAGTGGCATCGTTGCCGGCTGCCTCGATCGGAGTGGGGTAGCCTCCCGGTTCGCGCCTGTCCAGCACGATAACGCCCGGCGCCTTTTCCAGCAAGGCACGCGCCTCGTCTGCAGTGATCTTTTTGCGTGTCTCGATGTGCACCGCTTCCGAGTGACCATAGAACACCGGCACGCGAACCGCAGTCGGATTCACCTGAATGGAATCATCCTCCATGATCTTCCGGGTCTCCCAGACCATTTTCATCTCTTCCTTGGTGTATCCATTTTCCTGGAACACATCGATCTGTGGCAGCACATTGAAAGCGATGCGTTTCGGGTATACCTCGACTTTGACATCTTTATGATTGAATAACGCGCGAGTCTGT
>JBARHM010000081.1:0-3060 GCA_049799235.1 Gallionella sp. | reverse complement strand
CTGTTGCACAGTCATGCCGATAGTGTGTTCGAGGGTATGACGGTGTGTGCCTTTGCGGTCGGCGCAAAGCAGGGTTATCTTTATCTGCGCGGCGAGTACCGTTACTTGTTGCCGCATCTGCAATCGGTACTGGCGCGCCGTCGCGAGCTGGGTCTGCTGGGTGAAAACATCCTCGGCCATCCCGGCTTCAGTTTTGATATCGGCATCGTGGTGGGCGCGGGAGCATACATCTGCGGTGAGGAATCGGCGCTGATCGAATCGCTTGAAAACAAGCGCGGTATCCCCCGAGTACGCCCGCCATTTCCGGTGACTCATGGCTATCTCGGCCAGCCTACCGTGGTCAACAATGTCGAGACGTTTGTTGCAGCTGCTCATATCGCGTTGCACGGCAGTGCATGGTTCAGGGCGGCGGGTACCGAACTGTCGGCCGGCAGCAAGATACTGAGCGTCAGCGGTGACTGTGCTGCACCGGGAATCTATGAATATGCATTTGGCATCACGATCCAGCAGATCCTGGAGGACTGCGGAGCGAAGGATGTACAAGCAGTACAGATCGGCGGCCCTGCCGGGACGCTGATCAATAACACAGGTTTCAACCGCAGACTCTGCTTTGAGGATCTGTCCACCGGCGGTTCGTTCATGGTGTTCGATCAGAGCCGCGACATCCTTTCCGTCATCAGGAATTTTGCACATTTCTTTGCCCATGAGAGCTGCGGCTTCTGTACTCCTTGCCGGGTCGGTACCATGCTGCTCATGAAAGGGCTGGACAAGATCGCCGGTGGACATGGCACGCGCTATGACATGGATGAAATGCAGCGCATGGCAGCCCTGGTCAAGCGCCGCTCTCACTGTGGTCTGGGGCAGACCGCGGCTAATCCGATACTGGATGGTTTGCAGCGTTTCCCGCAGGCGTTCGAGCGACGTTTGGTGAGTGGCGAATTCGAACCCCATTTCGATCTGGACGCAGCGCTTGAAGAGGCCAGACAGATCACGCATCGAGACGATGCGGCGGCTCACCTTGAATGAGATGCACATCATGAGCACGGATAAAAAACCAGGCACCAGCATCCCGGATACCGTCACGCCAAACACCATTTTCATAGACGGGCAGGAGATTCCGTTCCATGCCGGGCAGACCATCATGGATGCGGCTTTGGCAGCCGGTGTCTACATTCCGCATCTGTGCCATCGTCCTGGACTCACGCCGCATGGAAGTTGCAAGCATTGTGTGGTCGATATCCACAGCAGGGATGTGTCGTCGCACGACTCTGATCGCCGGGTGCAGACAAAATTTTCGGTCGATACCGACAGCAGGAGCATATCGGCCTGCACCATGCCCGCCGTGGCCGGACAGCAGATCAGCAGCAACACAGCGGCGTTGAACGAAGTGCGCAAGACCATCACGCAGATGCTGTTCATCGAGGGCAATCATATCTGCCCTTCCTGCGAAAAGACCGGCGATTGCACGCTGCAGGCGATGGCCTATCATCTGGGCATGCTGGACGGGCATTTCCCGCAGTTCTTCCCGCACCGGGAAGTGGATGCATCGCATCCAACCGTGATGCTGGACCGCGACCGCTGCATACTCTGCGAACTGTGCGTGCGCGCCAGCCGCGAAGTCGATGGAAAGAACGTGTTCGCCATAGCCGGACGCGGTACGGATGCGCATCTGATCGTGAATTCACGCAGCGGCAAGCTGGCGGATAGCGATCTCGAGATCAATGATCTGGCCGCACATATCTGTCCGGTAGGCGCGATCCTGATCAAGGAACATGGCTATGAAGTGCCGATCGGTCGTCGAACATTCGATCTTCACCAGATCGGTGAAATTGGGCTGAAAGAAATTCCTTTGGCCAAAATGAGGCATCGCGATGAATAATCCCAAAATAAGGTTAGCTACCGCCTCACTCGCCGGTTGTTTCGGCTGCCATATGTCCTTCCTCGATATGGATGAACGGCTGGTGGCGTTGCTGGAACGTGTCGAGTTCAACCGTTCGCCGTTCACCGACATCAAGCATTGCGGTCCTTGCGACATCGGCCTGGTCGAGGGTGGAGTGTGCAACGCGGACAATGTGCATGTGCTGCGCGAGTTTCGCGACAATTGCAGGATACTCATTGCGGTCGGCGCCTGTGCCATCAATGGCGGTGTGCCCGCAATGCGCAACCATTTCCATTTGCGCGAGTGCCTGGAAGAATCCTATCTGAACGGGGTTGGCGTGGAGAATGCGCAGATCCCGGATGATGTGGAATTGCCGGTGTTGCTGGACAAGGTGCATCCCATCCATGAAGTGGTGCATGTGGATTATTACCTGCCGGGCTGCCCGCCTTCGGCCGATGAATTCCTGAAAGTCCTCGGCGATCTGCTGGCGGGGAAGGAGCCCGCGCTCCCGAATAATCTCATTCATTACGATTGACGTCGGCTTGCCATGGAACAGAACACGCAATCACCATCCAACATGAGGCGGGTTGCCATCGATCCGGTAACGCGGGTCGAGGGTCACGGCAAGATCACGCTGCTGCTGGACGATCAAAATCACATCCATGAGGCGCGCTTCCACATTGTCGAGTTTCGCGGTTTCGAAAAATTCATCCAGGGCCGGCCTTACTGGGAAGTGCCGTTCATCGTGCAACGCTTGTGCGGGATCTGTCCGGTCAGTCATCAACTGGCGGCGGCCAAGGCGGTGGACCAACTGGTTGGCGTGGAGCGGCTCACGCCCACGGCCGAAAAGCTGCGCCGCCTGCTGCATTTCGGCCAGGTGCTGCAATCGCATGCGCTGCATTTCTTTCATCTGTCTTCGCCCGATCTGCTGTTCGGCTTCGGCAGCGACCCGGCGCAGCGCAACATCGCCGGAGTGCTGGACAAATACCCCGATCTTGCGATGAAAGGCGTGATGCTGCGCAAGTTCGGCCAGCAGATCATCGCGGCGATCTCCGGCAAGCGCATCCACGGCACCGCGACGGTACCGGGCGGCATGAACAAACCGCTCAGCGCTGCCGAGCGCGATGCATTGCTGGTCGATATCAGGGACATTCTGGCATGGTGCCAGGATGCGCTGGAAC
>JBARHM010000080.1:0-6136 GCA_049799235.1 Gallionella sp. | reverse complement strand
GCAAAACATAGCCCAAGTGATATTCCCCCTCACCGATCGAGCTCAATTCACGGATAAAATCCAAGAAAGCAAACAGCATCAATAAAGCGGCGAGCACCAGAGCAACGCTGACATAAATTTCACGGCCCATATAGCGTGTCAGTAGATTCATATCCTTACCGCGTTTCTGTCCTGTCAATCGAAGACGATGCGCCCGGCCCCGCTTCTCCAGACGGAATATTTTCCGGAGGCAGTCGTTTGTTAGCCAGTACACTGCGCACCGAGAACAGCGTCATGCGCCGATAGAACATCAGCACGGTAATCACCAGCATGGCCGCATGTATCCCCCATAGTCCGATACTCGGAGACAGTTTTCCTTGTCCGACCCAGGAATTGGTGACACTGATCATGTTGTTGTAGAGCATATACAGGACGAGCGCCAAAATCAGATTCAGCGATCGTCCGGCACGCGGATTGACATAACCCAGAGGAATCGCCAGTATCGCAAGAAGCGCCGCGCTGATCGGCAAACCCAGCCGCCAATCCAGCTCCGCGAGATTCCATGGTGTAGGGTTTCGCCACAATTCTGACGTAGCCATGGTGCGCACCCAAATGCGCGCCTGCTTGGCCGGCACACTGTCGATACGTATCGCATAACGCTCAAACTCAATGATACTGTAATCGCGCTGACCGGACTTCCCTTCATAACGCGTACCATGGAGCAGCACCAGAAAACGATCCCCATTCGGCAGCGTCTCCTGCAAACCCTGCCGCGCCACCATCGTTCCAAATTTGCCGTTTTGCTCTGACTGGACGAATACGTTGCTGATGCGGTTCGAACCTACATCCACATTCTCGATGAAATACACCCGATCAGCCTGGCCGGATTCTCGGAACATGCCCGGGGTAGCGGCAGTCACATCGTCGCGACTTTCCAGTTTTTTCCTGAATTGGTCAGCCTTTAGCAACGCCCAGGGTGTCAGCACCATGCTGAGCAACGCAATCACCGCTACCACCGGCACGGCATACCATAATACCGGACGTATGCAGCGGGTAAGACCAATTCCGGAACAGAACCACACCACCATCTCGCGGTCCCGGTAACACCTCGACAAAGTCAGCAAGATCGAGACGAACAGGCTGATAGAAAGCAATACCGGGAGATAGTTCATCGCGCTGAAGCCGAGCAGTGCAAGCACCCCGTCCACCGCGATTCTGCCGCTGACGGCGTCGCCCAACAGGCGTATCAACTGGCTTACCACCACAATGCCGAGCAGCACCGAAAACACCAACAATCCATTGCTTGCAAACTCACCAACCAAAGCACGCTGAAAAATGCTTTTTCGTAACGGCTTTGACTTTATACGTCCGGTTTGCGGATAATCTGGCATCTAAGTGTGTATACATCAATAAGGAGCAACACGTGGAATTTAGCATAAAACAAACCGTCCCGGAGAAGCAGCGCAGTGGCTGCCTTGTAGTAGGTGTTTTCGAAGGCGGCAAACTGACGGCTTCAGCACAGCTACTCAACAAGGCCGCCAGGCACGCGCTTAGCGAGCATATCGCACGCGGCGACATGAACGGGAAGTCCGCATCCACGCTGTTGCTTCATAAACTTTCCGGCATCGCCGCAGAACGCGTGTTATTGGTTGGTCTGGGCAAGGTCGGCGAAATAAACAGCAAGTCCTGCATTGAGATCCTGCGTGCGACCTTCAATGCGTTGAATAGCACACCCGCGAAGGATGCCGCGCTGTATGTGATCGATGAAGGATTAGGCAAGGATGACGCATGGATCGTCAGGCAAGCGGTGTTTATCGCGGCCGAACAGGCTTTCCGCGCCGACGGCCTGAAGAGCAAACCTGGCAAAGCGGCGACACTAAAAAGCATCACCTTCGCCACACTGGGCAAACCGACTGCCGCTTTGAAATTCGTGCTCGATTATGCCGCTGCGACCGCGCACGGCATGAATCTCGCCAAAACCCTGGGCAATCTGCCTGGCAACATCTGCACACCGACCTACCTTGCCTCGCAAGCGAAGTCGCTTGGGAAGACGCACAAATCGATCAAGGCCACCGTCCTGGAAGAAAAAGACATGCGGAAACTGGGCATGGGATCATTTCTTTCCGTCACGCGCGGCAGTGAACAACCGGCCAAACTCATCATACTGGAATACCACGGTACTGACAAAAAGCAGAAACCCATCGTGCTGGTCGGCAAGGGCATCACTTTCGATTCCGGCGGCATCTCGCTCAAGCCGGGTGCCGAGATGGACGAGATGAAATATGACATGTGTGGTGCGGCAAGCGTACTCGGCACGATGCAGGCCATTGCCGAGATGGGTTTGAAACTCAACGTGGTCGGCGTGATTCCGAGTTGCGAAAACCTGCCCAGCGGAAATGCTGTCAAACCCGGCGACATCGTCACCAGCATGTCCGGGCAGACCATCGAGATACTCAACACCGATGCCGAAGGTCGCCTCATCTTATGTGACGCGCTGACCTATTCCGCAAAGTTTCACCCGGACACCGTGATCGACATCGCGACACTTACCGGCGCCTGTGTGATCGCCCTGGGTCACGTAGCCAGCGGCTTGTTCAGCAATGAAGAGAAGCTCGCCAAGGAACTTCTGGCCGCAGGCGAACAAGCATACGACAGGGCATGGCAACTGCCGTTATGGGAAGACTATCAAACGCTGCTGGACAGCAACTTTGCGGATATGCAGAACATCGGCGGGCGGGCCGGCGGTACCATCACAGCCGCCTGCTTCCTGTCACGCTTCACCAAGGACTTTCGCTGGGCTCACCTGGACATCGCAGGCACCGCCTGGAAATCCGGCAAGGAGAAGGGAGCAACGGGCCGTCCGGTACCGCTGCTCACGCAGTATTTGATCAACCGCTCACAGAAATCATGACCAAAGTGGATTTCTACACCGGTTCCAAAGACAAGCTGCGCACAGTCTGCCAGTTGAGCCACAAAGCGATGCAGAATGGGGTACGCGTGATCCTCAGCACACCTGACACGGCAACCAATGATGCCCTGGATAAATTGCTGTGGCATTACCCTGCCACTGCTTTCATTCCGCACTGCCGGGGAGATGCCGGGGAGGCAGCGCTATCGCCGGTGGTTCTTGATCAGGGAAGCGAGAAATTCCCGCACCACGAACTGCTGATCAGCCTGCACAATGAATGCATGCCTTTCTTCAGCCGCTTCGAGCGTGTCATCGAAATCATCAGCAACGATGCTGAAGACAGCCGACTGGGGCGATTACGCTTTAAATTTTATCGTGATCGCGGCTATGAACTGCGCCATATCGATTTGTCCGGCAACAATTTATCCGGGGCACAGAACGAATGACTTCGATCAAACATCCCGGCAGCGATCCTGCGGACAAATTGCCAGTATTGACGCAAGTGGCTGGCAAAGCGACAGCGGAAGACTTGCCGACCTTGACCGAAATCGTAGAGGAAACAGTTCCGCATCCCGTACTAAGCGCAAAGGAAAGGCAGCAGTTATTGCGGCAACTGGAGAAACATCTCGAAACCCTGTTCTCCCAGAAGCTCGCCCTGCGACTCGAACAATTGCAGCGCCAGACTGTCAAGCAGGCCATCAGTGAACTGAAGGCAGAATTACCGGAACTGCTGCGCGATGCGCTGAACGCGCAACTCGATTCGCGCAAGTAGAGGCATTTGATGAATAGCCCAGCCACGATTCCCGCTATAATCGCGCCCCCATCGACATAAGCATCGGCCTGGCGGGCGTAACAAGCCCAGGACAGGCTATCCGCCGCAACCTATCGCACCAGAAAGCAATGCAATGGAACTCGCCAAAAGTTTCGAACCGAAACTAATCGAATCGCGCTGGTATCCCAAGTGGGAAGAATCCGGATATTTCAAGGCCGGGCTCGACCCGAATAAAGCCGAAAACTTCTGTATCCTGCTCCCCCCGCCAAATGTGACCGGCACGTTGCACATGGGGCACGGCTTCAACCAGACTCTGATGGACGCGCTGACCCGCTATCACCGCATGAAGGGTGACAACACGCTGTGGCAACCGGGCACTGATCACGCCGGGATCGCCACGCAGATCGTCGTGGAGCGCCAGCTCGATGCACAGGGTATCTCGCGCCACGATCTCGGCCGCGACAAATTCATCGAGAAAGTCTGGGAGTGGAAGGAATACTCCGGCAACACCATCACCAAACAGATGCGCCGCCTCGGCACCTCGCCGGACTGGTCGCGCGAACGCTTCACGATGGACGAAGGTTTGTCGCGTTCCGTCACCGAAACTTTCGTGCGCCTGTACAACGAAGGCCTGATCTATCGCGGCAAACGGCTGGTGAACTGGGATCCCAAACTGTACACCGCCGTATCCGATCTGGAAGTGGTGCAGGAAGAGGAGGACGGCTTCATGTGGCACATCCGTTATCCGCTCGCCGAAAAGGATAGCGTTCATGGCCTGACCCATCTTACCGTCGCCACCACCCGCCCCGAGACGATGCTGGGCGACGTGGCGGTGATGGTGCATCCGGAAGACGAGCGCTACCAACACCTGATCGGCAAGAAGGTTAAGCTGCCGCTGTGCGAACGCGATATCCCCATCATCGCCGACGAATACGTGGACAAGGAATTCGGCACTGGTGTGGTAAAGGTCACTCCCGCGCACGACTTCAATGACTACGCCGTTGCAAAAAGGCATGGCCTTAGGTTGCTATCAATCATATCCCTTGACGGTCGAATTCATTCACGCGACTCGGTTTCGCGTGCAAGTGACATTACCAATCTTATCGCTCACGATGAGGACGGTTCCCCAACTTCACTGAGTCAGCAACTTGAAAACGCTAGCGATTACAATTTGAGCATTAATGACCTTCTTGCGAAGTATGTCCCACATCAATACCAAGGGCTCGACCGCTTCGACGCGCGCAAACAAATCGTCGCCGACCTCGAAGCTGCTGGCCTGTTCGAGAAGACCGAAAAGCACAAACTCAAAGTACCGCGCGGTGACCGCACTCATGTTGTCATCGAGCCGATGCTGACCGACCAGTGGTTCGTGGCAATGAGCAAACCGGGTAAAGAAGGGATGAGCATCACCGAGCAGGCGCTGGAATGCGTGGCAAGCGGCCAGATCAAGTTCCATCCGGAGAACTGGGTGAACACCTACAACCAGTGGCTGAACAACATTCAGGACTGGTGCATCTCGCGGCAACTGTGGTGGGGTCATCAGATCCCGGCTTGGTATGGCGCGAACGGCGAAGTGTTCGTCGCCCACAATGAAAAGGCAGCATACGAAAAATACCTGCGCTCTTGTTTTACAAAAGAAAAAACCGAACAGGCTTTGGTAATGGGTACGCTGCACAGTAACTTTGGCGAAGCTTGCAATTTACTGGGCATTCCCGTACTAACTCGAGACAACGACGTGCTGGACACCTGGTTCTCCTCCGCGCTTTGGCCATTCTCCACGCTGGATTGGAATGAAGGAAAACCATTCCATGAACAGAATGCCTTTGTTCAAAAATATCTGCCGTCTTCCGTGCTTGTAACCGGCTTCGACATCATCTTCTTCTGGGTGGCGCGCATGGTGATGATGACCAAGCACATCACCGGAAAGATTCCGTTCAAGGATGTGTATGTGCACGGGCTGATCCGCGATGCGGAAGGACAGAAGATGTCCAAGTCCAAGGGCAACGTGCTAGATCCGATCGACCTGATCGATGGTATCGGAATCGACAGGCTGGTAAAAAAACGCACCACCGGCCTGATGAACCCGAAACAGGCGGAGCAGATAGAGAAGCGCACGCGCAAGGAATTTCCGGAGGGTATCCCCGCGTTCGGCACCGACGCGCTGCGTTTCACCTTCGCCTCATTGGCTTCGCCAGGACGCGACATCAAGTTCGACATGCAGCGTTGCGAGGGCTATCGCAACTTCTGCAACAAGCTGTGGAACGCCACGCGCTTCGTGCTGATGAACTGCCACGGCAAGGACGTCGGGCTGGATGACACGATGCTGCTGGATTTCTCCGCTTCCGACAAATGGATTATCAGCATGCTGCAGCAGGCAGAAGCAGAGATGGCGGCACACTTTGCCGATTACCGCTTCGATATCGCGGCTCGCACGGTGTATGAACTGGTTTGGAACGACTACTGAGACTGGTATGTTG
>JBARHM010000079.1:0-2168 GCA_049799235.1 Gallionella sp. | reverse complement strand
ACCATGTTCAGCGCCGCTTTACTGGAGCGATAAAGGTAATTGCCACCACCACTATTGTCCACGATGCTGCCCATTTTGCTGGTAATGGTCACGATGGTCTTCAGCTTGCTGCGCGAGATTTGTGTGGCGAATGTTTCGGCCATCTTGAGCGGCGCCATGGTATTGATGCGGAATGCCTGTACCCATTCCGCATAATCGGTATGACCAAAACCTCTCTTATCAGAGTCAGGATAGATGCCTGCGTTGTTGATCAGCAGGTCAATGGATGCCTCGGCCTGATCCTGTGCCAGGCTCTCGATCTGCACATGATCCGCGACATCGAGTGCATGCACTGTTATCAACTCAGGATATTGGGCCGCCAGTCTGTTGAGCGCATCCGATTTTTCGGGAAGACGGCTGCAAGCCAGAACACGCCAGCCACCCGCGGCAAACTGCCGGGAAAACTCCAGACCTATCCCGCGGTTGGCCCCGGTTATCAGAGTGGATTTCATTGTTTTCCTTCTTTGCATGCCTATTTACTTTTTCTGGTCAATCACTGCAATAACCCCACACCAAGCATAACCCAGGCGCGGTTTTTAGACAGTCAGGATTTTGCGCAGCCAGCGCGGGATTACCCTATCTTTCAACTGTGATATTTTGCTATGATTGCGTTCTGCAACAATATTTAATCTATCCCAACTACAACTAATAATTTCCTAATCATGCCGATAAAATCCTTTCATCCCCCACTCCGCACCCTTATGGGCCCAGGCCCGTCTGATGTCGATCCTCGCATCCTTGAGGCGATGTCGCGCCCCACCATCGGCCATCTCGATCCTTTGTTCGTCTCGATGATGGACGAAATGAAGGCATTATTGCAGTACGCGTTCCAAACCAAGAATCCACTCACCCTGCCTGTCTCTGCTCCCGGTTCGGCAGGCATGGAAACGTGCTTCGTGAATCTGGTAGAGCCCGGCGACAAGGTAATCGTGTGCCAGAATGGTGTATTCGGCGGGCGCATGAAAGAAAACGTCGAGCGCTGCGGTGCTACGGCGATCATGGTGGAAGACACTTGGGGCACAGCGGTAGATACCAACAAACTGGAACAAGCACTGAAGAAAAATGCTGACGCAAAAGTAGTCGCTTTTGTGCATGCGGAAACCTCCACCGGCGCATTGTCGGACGTCAAGACGCTGGTCGAGATCACGCACCACCACAATTGCCTCGCCATCGTCGACGCCGTCACCTCGCTGGGCGGCTCGCCTCTCAAGGTGGATGAATGGAATGTTGACGCGATTTATTCCGGCTCGCAAAAGTGCCTTTCATGCACACCGGGTTTATCCCCGGTGAGCTTCAACGAGCGCGCAGTTGAGAAAATCAAGTCGCGCAAGACAAGGGTACAGAGTTGGTTCCTCGATTTGAATCTGGTGATGGGCTACTGGGGTAGCGGCAAGCGCGCTTACCACCACACCGCGCCGATCAACGCGCTGTATGGATTGCACGAGGCGCTGGTGATCCTTCAGGACGAAGGGCTGGAAAACGCCTGGGCGCGCCATGATCGGAATCATCTGGCGCTGAAAGCGGGCATCGAGGCAATGGGTCTGCGCTTTGTGGTGAAAGAAGGCGAGCGCCTGCCGCAGTTGAATTCGATCCACATCCCGGATGGCGTGGATGATGCCGCAGTGCGAACGGCCCTGCTCAGGGATTACAACCTGGAGATCGGTGCCGGGTTGGGCGTGATGGCCGGCAAGATCTGGCGCATCGGCCTGATGGGGTTTGCCAGCAACCCGACCAATGTGCTGTTCTGCCTGAGTGCGCTGGAAGAGACGCTGGGGCGCCTAAACGCCCCGATCAAACGTGGCATGGCAATCAGCGCTGCGCACAAGAGGCTGGGATAATTTCACTGCATCGTGGTGCGTTGGTAACCTGTACTGTGCTGACAAACAGGTCAAATCCAAACAAATCTCAGTGAATCGTGAGGGATGTCACACCTTCCGGCCTAGCCGGCTTGTATTGACAGAAAGTGCATAATAAAACTACATTCCCCCAGGTCCAGATTTATTGCTCCGCACTTTACTATCATTATGCGAAAGATAACATGTCCAACATCGAATCAGTTTTGAATGAACAGCGCGTCTTCGAGCCATCCGCTCAATTCGTTACACAGGCCAACGTGTCCGGCATGGCTG
>JBARHM010000078.1:0-2173 GCA_049799235.1 Gallionella sp. | reverse complement strand
CCTTTGTCCAGCGTCAGCCTCATCAGTTCGCCATCCGGCAGGTCGGAAAATTGCGCGTTGCTGCCCGATGAGAACGCGATCAAATTACCTTTGATCGTGAACAGGGCAGCTTCCTGCGCCACTTTCTCATCCACCAGCTGGTCCAGCGCCTTCTGATATTGTCTCGGATGTTTTTCGGCCAGCAGCAACGAGGTGAATTTGGCCTTTTTAGCAAGCTCGTTCAAACTGTTTTCGAGGCCACTCCTTCCGAGATTGAGACCGCCCTCCAGTGCCTTCTCGACACGCACGTCGAACCAGGATTCGATACTCTTGTCCAGAAATTGCACCGATACAGCATAGATCAAAATTCCCGGCAACACCCCGATCAGTGTGAAAAATGTCACCAGTCGCAATGTCAGCTTGGCACCAAACACTTTCTGTTTCAGTTTGACTCGCAAGCGCCACAATTGATAACCGGATAGCGCCATCAAGCTCAACGCCAACAAGCCGGTCAAACCGAGCAAGGCATAATAGTTGAAAGAGAAAACTTCAGTGTTGGCGCTGCTGCTTGACAACAAGGCCAGCAACGCGACGGCGAGTACCACACTGAGCAGGATAAGATTTTTCACAGCGCCATCACTCCGCCCCGGCTGCTTTGCTCGCAGCCATTTCCGCCGGACTGATCTCCCAGCGATGCCAACCGGAATTGAGCGTCCAGTCGCTGCCGGACAATGCATTCACCTGTAACAGCTTGGGCAACTGAGCATTGTCCAGCCGCAAGCGCACCGCCGCAATATAGTTGCCTTCCCTCTTGATCCAGTCCGTCCACTCCGCGATATAGCCTCCCTCTTTCTTCAGCAATTCGGCGGGAATGGCGGGTGAATTTTGCCTGGCCAGTATGTTCAAGGCATCTTCAAAGCTGGCGAAGTTCTGGAATAAAGAGCCGCGCGAGATGCGATATTGACGCGTGAGCACATTGTAGGAAAGCTTGATAGTCTGCTCACCCTGAAATACATCTTCATTCATCCAGTACCAGCGCGGGCGTGTAAGTGAAAATTCTCCGACAAAATATAACGGTATGCCACGTGACAATGCCTGCTGCATCACCTGAGTCAGGCCGATGTCATAGCTGGCCGTTAGATGATAGCCATCATAGTCCAGGCGCAGTTCCGCCTTGTTGACGTATATACCCTCCGCTGTTGCCAGAGGACAGAAGACAGAAGACAGAAGACAGAGGGCTGCAAAGATGTTTTTTTTATAGCAGCCAAGGCCAAGTTGCGCGTCATTTTCAGAGTGCGGGAGCACATCAGAGATTTTTCTGTACTCTGTCATCTGTCCTCCGTCATCTGTTTGTGCAGCAACGCATAAAAGAAACCGTCATGCTGGTCATTGGGCAACAATTGTCCCTCGTTCTTGTCAGGCAGGTGCCCGGCCATTACCACCGGCAATCGAAGCGCGTCCGGCTGCTGCGCAAGAAATGCAGTGATGACCTGTTCGTTCTCCTGTTGAAACACCGAGCAGGTGGCATAGAGCAATTTACCATCTTGCTCGATCAGTCGCCACAATGAACACAGGATACCAAGCTGCTGTGCGGCAAAGCCGGCAATATCCGCGCGGCGGCGCAACCATTTGATGTCAGGATGCCGGCGCACCACGCCGGAAGCAGAACAAGGCACATCTGCCAATATGCGCTGAAAGGTTTTACCATCCCACCATGAATCAGGATCGGCTGCATCCCCGGCCACAAGCTGCGCAGTCAGCCCCAGGCGCTGCAGATTTTCCGCAACGCGCTGCAAACGTTTTTCGTCCTTATCCAGCGCCACCAACTCTACCGCGGCGAGTTCCAGGATGTGCGCGGTTTTGCCGCCCGGAGCGGCACAGGCATCCAGTACCCGCATCCCGTCGTGAACATCCAGCAGACGTGCCGCAATTTGCGCGCCGGCATCCTGCACCGAGACCATTCCGGCAAGAAATCCCGGCAACCTGTCCACCGAAACCGGCTTATCCAGCTGCAACGCATCCGGACCGATGACCTTTGCAGAAATATGATGCTGCGCAAGCAATGCAAGGTAATCCGCGGTGGAACTGCGCCGCCGGTTGACTCGCAACGTCATCGGCGGATGCCGGTTGCCGGCATCGAGCAGTGCCGGGCCGCGCTCGGCATACTGAGCGTGCAACTCGTCTATCCACCACT
>JBARHM010000077.1:0-6459 GCA_049799235.1 Gallionella sp. | reverse complement strand
CAGTGCGCGTGCCGCGTGGTGCAGGACTACTACTCTGACAACGAGGAAATGCTCGCCAAACTGGCCGCCGGCGCGAGCGGCTACGACCTGATCGTGCCGACCGGCAATGCGATGGAATCACTGATCCGCCAGCACGCGCTGCGCCCGCTGGACAAAGGCCTGCTGCCCAACCTGAAAAATATCGACCCGGCGTATCTCGATACCGCGTTCGATCCCGGCAACCGTTACTCGGTGCCCTATGCATACACGCTCACCTTGATCGGCTACAACAGCGAAAAGATCCGCGAGCTGGGTTTGCCTGTCGACAGCTGGGCGGTGATCTTCGAGCCGCGCTATCTGGAAAAGATAAAAGGCCGCATCACCGTGCTCGACAGCCAGCGTGAACTGCTGGCGGCGGCGCTGAAATACCTGGGCTATTCGGCAAACGACACGGATGAAGCGCACTGGAAACAGGCGCGCGACCTGATCATACGCGCCAAGCCGTATTGGGCGGCATTCAACGCTTCAAGCTATATCAAGGAGCTGACCGTCGGCAACATCTGGCTGGTGCACGGCTATTCCAACGACATCTTCCAGGCCGATTTCGATGCGCAAAAAGCCGGCAGAAAATTCCGCGTCTTCTCCAGCATCCCCAAGGAAGGCGCGGTGCTCGCGCTGGACTCGATGGTGCTTCACAAGACCGGCCCGCGTCCCGACCTTGCGCACCGCTTCATCAACTTCATGCTGGACGGAATAAATTCTGCCGAGCTCACCAACCTGATCGGTTCCGGCAATCCCAACCGCGATGCGCTGCAATACATCAAACCTGAAGTCGCGCAAAACCCCGCGGTGTTCCCCGACCGTGCGCAACAGGCGCGGCTGGAAATGCTGCGCGATCTGGATCGCCATCAGCGCCGCGTGCTGTCGCGCATCTGGACCGAGATCAAGCTGAGATGACTGAGGCTTTAACATCATGAAGTCGGCATCCAGGTCATTCCCCGCAAACTGGTATTTGATCTTGTTGCTGACCTGGGCCGGTGTCGCCTTAGCCACGGAAGCTCTCTCTCCTCAAGCGGTCACCGATAAAACCGCAGCACAGCCAGCCGATATTGAAGTTTTCGTCCGCGAGGGATGTCCGCATTGCGCAAAGGCGAAGGAATTTCTGGCGGTACTGCAACACGAGCAACCGGGATTGAGGGTTGTGATTCATGATGTGGGCAAAGAGCCCGCGGCACTGCAAAGATTAAAACGCATTGCTGAAGATCGGGGAGTGCCTGCGGGAAGAGTACCTTCATTTGCGGTAGGCGGACAACTGATCGTCGGATTTTCCGATGAGGCATCCACCGGTCAACTCATTAGGGACAGCCTGGTCAAGGCCCACTCGCAAGGCTCGGAATCAGGCGATGCTACAGATGGTTGCAAGGCCGACACCAACTTGTCCTGCACTGCAAACGCGCCGACGCCGGAAAATTTTTCCATCGATTTCTTCGGCCGCAGCGTGACGCTCGATCAGCTTGGCCTGCCATTGTTCTCGGTGGCGATGGGTTTGCTGGACGGATTCAATCCATGCTCCATGTGGGTGCTGATCCTGATGATCTCGCTGCTGGCTCCCCTGAACAATCGGCCGCGGATGCTCGCCATCGCCGGCACATTCATCGCCGTGGAAGGTCTTGCCTATTTTATTTTCATGGCGGCCTGGCTCAATCTCTTTTTGCTGATTGGACTCGCGCGCCTCTCGGAAATCATCATCGCCGTCCTGGCGTTGCTGGCGGGAGCGATCAACCTCAAGGATTTCTGGCGTTATGGATGGGGAGTTTCGCTCTCGATTCCCGCAGCCGCCAGGCCCGGAATCTACGCCCGCCTGCGGGATATCCTTCAGGCCGAAAATCTTGGCGGTGCGCTAGCCGGTACGCTGGTGCTGGGTGTCCTGGTGCAGATCGTGGAATTATTGTGCACCTCGGGTTTCCCGGCTCTGTTCACACGGATTCTGACTCTGAAACATTTGGATATCCTGAGCTATTACGGCTATCTTTTGCTTTATGACTTGGCCTACATGCTCGATGACGTGATCGTTCTGTCCATCGGCATCATCACGCTCAGCCAGCGCCGTCTTCAGGAAAAAGAAGGGCGCTGGCTCAAGCTGGTCAGCGGCTTGGTCATGGTGGGGCTGGCCATATACTTGCTGGTGGCCCCGCATTAAAAGGTGTCCGTCAGCGCGTAGCGGTAGATTGGTGTGGCGTGTAAAACCAGAAACAGAGCATCCTGAAGGAACTTCAAGCGGCTTCGGAATGGAAATCCTGAACAAAGTTTACGCATACTGAGGGATCAACGTGGACCCACAACATCATGACATCGAAAAACTCTATGCGCATCTGCACAGCAGCGCGCAGGGACTGACGCAGGCCGAGGCCGTGCAGCGGCTGGCGCGGTATGGCGCCAACCAGATCGAAAAGATCACCGGGCAGCCCTTTATCGTTCGGCTGCTCAAGGAATTCACCCATTTCTTCGCGTTGATCCTGTGGCTGGCGGCCGGGCTGGCATTCGTCGCCGAATGGAAAGCTCCCGGACAGGGTATGGCCACGCTGGGCTATGCGGTACTCGGCGTGATCCTGATCAACGGACTGTTCTCGTTCTTGCAGGAATATCGCGCCGAAAAAGCGCTGGCCGCATTGCGCAATCTGCTGCCGCATCACTCCACCGCATTGCGCGACGGCCGTGCGGTGCAATTGCCTGTCATCGATCTGGTGCCGGGCGATGTGGTGCTGCTCGCGGCAGGTGACGACGTACCGGCCGATTGCCGTTTGATCGAAGCATTCGGCGTGCGCGTCAACACCGCCAATCTCACCGGCGAATCCAAGCCGATGGCGCGTGAAGCGGACCACGTATCGGAACAACAGGCGGCGTTGCGCCGCGACATCCTGCTTGCCGGCACCTCGCTGATCTCGGGCGAGGCGAAAGCGATGGTGTACGCCACCGGCATGCACACCGAATTCGGTAACATCGCGCGCCTGACGCAAACCGTGAGCGAGCCGCTGTCTCCGCTGCAAAAAGAGATCGCGCGCCTGTCCAGACTGGTGGCGCTGTTCGCCACCCTGCTCGGCGCGGTGTTCTTCCTGATCGGCCAGTTGATCGGTTTGTCGCTGTGGGAGAATCTGGTGGTCGCGATCGGCATCATCGTCGCCAATGTGCCGGAAGGAGTGCTGCCCACCGTAACGCTGTCGCTGGCCATGGCGACCCAGCGCATGGCGAAGAAGAATGCACTGGTGCGCCATCTGCCAGCCGTGGAAACGCTGGGTGCGGCCAGCGTGATCTGCAGCGACAAGACCGGCACACTGACGCAGAACCGCATGAGTGTCCGGCAACTGTTTTATTCCGGCGCGCTACTTGCGCCTGAAGAGTTACTCGCTGCGGAACCGCTTTATGCCATCATGCGCCATTGCCATGACTTGCGCCGCGTCGTGCTGGACGGCCAAACGGTGTGGCAGGGCGACCCGATGGAAATGGCGCTTCTGGAGGGTGCGCCGTTGGTTGGCAAGTTGTTCCCGCGCTTGGATGAGATCCCGTTCGATACCGAGCGCAAGCGCATGTCGGTGATCTGCGATACACCGGATGGACCCATGCTGTATTGCAAGGGCGCGCCGGAGACTGTGTTGCCGCTGTGCAGCGAAATGCTGCTGCAGGGCAAACGACTGCCTCTGGATAAGGCAAGCCGCGCCAGCCTGCTGAGTGCCCATGAGCAGATGACGGAACGGGGGCTGCGCGTGCTCGCATTGGCCTATCGCGGCTTGCCGCAAAACACCACTCAGCGTGAAGCCGAACTGATCTTTGCCGGGCTGATCGGCCTGGTCGACCCTCCGCGCGAGGCGGTTCCCGAAGCGATACGCACCTGCCATGCCGCCGGCGTCCGCGTGATCATGGTCACCGGCGATCATCCGCACACCGCCAGCGCGCTGGCGCGCGAGATCGGGCTGGCGCAGAACCCGGTCGCGGTGACCGGCGACAAGCTGCGCCTGATGTCTGATACCGATCTGCAACTGTTGCTCGACGAACCCGAATTGCTTTTTGCGCGCACCGGAGCCGACCAGAAGATGCGTATCGTGCAGGCCCTGCAGCGCAAGGGCGAGATCGTCGCGGTGACCGGCGACGGGGTGAACGACGCGCCGGCGTTGAAGTGCGCCGATGTGGGTATCGCGATGGGGATCTCCGGAACCGATGTAGCGAAGGAGTCGGCCGACATCATCCTGCTCGACGACAACTTTGCGACCATCATTACCGCGATCGAGGAAGGGCGCGCGGTATTCGACAACCTGCGCAAATTCCTCACCTACATCCTCACTTCCAACGTCCCCGAACTGGTGCCGTATCTTGCCTTTGTGTTGTTCAGGATTCCGCTGCCGCTCACCATCATCCAGATACTCGCGGTCGATCTCGGCACCGACATGTTGCCCGCACTCGCGCTCGGCGCGGAAAAACCCCGCCCCGATTCGATGCGGAGGCCGCCGCGTTTGCGCAGCGAACGGTTGCTCAATTGGGGATTGCTGATGCGCGCCTACCTGTTCCTCGGGCCGCTGGAGGCGATCGCGGGCATGGCGGCGTTCTTCTTCGTGCTGCACGGCGGTGATTGGCAATACGGGCAACTGTTGGGTCATCAGGATAACTTGTACCTGCAAGCGACCACGGCTTGCCTGTCGGCGATCATCGCGATGCAAGTAGTCAACGTGTTCCTGTGCCGCCACCCCACCCTGTCCGCATTCAGCCGCGGCCACGGCCGCAATCACCTGCTCCTGTACGGCATCATTTTCGAGCTGTCGCTGCTGTTGCTGATTGCCTACACCCCGTGGGGCAACGCGCTGTTCGGCACCGCACCGCTGGACGCAGGGGTATGGCTGTTCATCATTTCTCTCGCACCGGGCATGTTGTTGCTGGAAGAGCTGCGCAAGGCGATGGTACGCAAGCATCGTGAATGAACTTGATGAAAATCTCAAAGCTTCGTCATTCCGGGCTTGACCCGGAATGACGGCATATTTTCAGTTATCTCCGCATTGCGATAAGCTACGCGCTTACAAAATCGCATCACAATACACAAATGGCTCAATGCGAAATGTCGAAGCTGCGCTTGGGCAAGACCGTTCTGTCAGTGCGAGCGGATGAAATACATATAACCACGCGCAGACCTGCCTTGAAATAATCCTGTCATGGCCGCACAACAATCCTGGTGGCTGCAACCTTTGGCCAATCAACTGGCCTCCCTCGATGCAACCGTTACCGGCCTGAGCAGCGGTGAGGCGAGAACCAGGCTGCTCCGCCACGGTGCCAACTTGATGCAAGCGACCACGCGGCGCCATTTGGCAGTTCAGTTTCTTTCGCGCTTCCGCAATCCCCTGATCGTCGTACTGCTCGTCGCCAGCGCGGTTTCGGCAGCCAGCGGCGAGGTTGCGAGCTTCATCATCATCGTCACGATGCTGTTGACCAGTGTCACGCTCGACTTCGTGCAGGAAATCCGCGCCGAGCGCGCCGCGGAAAAATTGCGCAGCGCGGTTGCACTCAAATGCAAAGTGCTGCGCGATGGCGCGATCGCGCAGGTGGCGGCGGAAAAAATCGTCCCCGGTGACGTGGTGGTGCTTGCCGCCGGAGACCTGGTTCCCGCCGACGGCCGCGTGCTGGAGGCGCGAGATTGTTTTGTGATGCAAGCACAGCTTACCGGCGAAGCCTACCCGGTGGAAAAGCTGCCGGGCGATCTGCCTCAAGATGCTGACGACCTGCCGGGCGCGCGCAATGTGCTGTTCTCGGGCACGTCAGTGATCAGCGGCACGGCGCACCTGCTGGCGTGCAAAACGGCTGGCGATACCACGCTGGGGCAGATCTCCACTGCGGTTGCGGCGACACCGCCGCCCGGCTCATTCGATATCGGCGTGCGCCGATTCGGCATGCTGATCATGCGCATGACATTCTTTCTGGTGCTGTTCGTGCTGCTGGTCAACGTCTGGTTCCACCGCCCGCTGCTCGAATCATTCCTTTTCGCGGTGGCGCTCGCGGTAGGACTTACACCCGAGCTGCTGCCGATGGTGGTGTCGGTGACGCTGGCGCGCGGCGCGTTGCGCATGGCGCGCCTGCATGTGATGGTCAAGCGGCTTTCCACGATCCAGAACCTGGGCGGCATGGACGTGCTGTGCACCGACAAGACCGGCACGCTCACCGAAGCGCGCATCCGCCTGGAGCGGCACATCGACGGGCTGGGCCGTGACAGCGAGCGCGTGCTCCGGCTCGCCTATCTCAACAGCTATTTCGAAACCGGCCTGCGCAGCCCGCTCGACGAGGCGATCCTCGAACATGAGAACATCGACGTGAGCGCCTGGCACAAGATAGACGAAGTTCAATTCGATTTCGAGCGGCGCCGCATCTCCGTCCTGTTGGATGACGGCAAAAACCGGATGCTGGTGGTCAAGGGCGCGCCCGAGGATATCCTGCGCCTGTCCACCC
>JBARHM010000076.1:0-2862 GCA_049799235.1 Gallionella sp. | reverse complement strand
CGAATAGCAGCACCGTTGCGAGAACCAGCAGGGTGAGCCGGTTTTGTAACGAGAATTTTTGCAAGATCATGGATGTGGACATTTCATGGTTGTCGTCCGGTGGTGTAACCGATCCCGCGCAAGGTCTGGATAAAATCGCTGCCCAGTTTCTTGCGCAAGTGATGAATGAAGACCTCAATTGTGTTGCTGTCGGCACCATCTCCCCAGCCGTAGAGGCTTTGCTCCAGCTGGGCGCGGGTCAGCACCCGGCCTGCGTTTTGCATCAATAATTCAAGTATGGCAAATTCCTTGGCCGAAAGCTCGACAGGTTTGCCCTCGTACCATGCCTGACGCCCATCAGGGTCGATTTCTACTTTACCCAGACGGACAAGGGGCGAAGCGCGTCCGGCAGAGCGGCGGATCAATGCACGCAGCCTGGCTGCGAGCTCTTCCATGTCGAGTGGTTTGACCACATAGTCATCCGCGCCCAGGCCGAATCCCTTGAGCTTGTCCAATTTTCCATCGCGGGCGGTCAGGATCAGGACGGGGGTGCGCAATCCCTTGCTTCTCACGGATTGCAATAGTGCCAGCCCGTCCTGTTGCGGCAAACCAAGATCCAGAACTACGGCGGCATATTCCTCACTGGTCAGCGCATTTTCTCCCTGCACTCCATCCTTCATCCAGTCAACAGTAAAACCCAGATGGCTGAGACTTTTCTGGATGCCGTCACCGAGCAGGAAATCGTCTTCCACCAGAAGTATTCTCATAAGTTTCTCCAATTAGGCGTCGGTCAAGTATCGTTGGTAAGCCAAGCCTGAAACGCCGAGCTGCCGGGTACAATCCAACCGAAATATTAGTGTATGAAGGAGATTCTATTATGACTGCAAATATGATCTGCATCACATTGATATTACCGGCACGCAAAAGTTCTCTCACTGTCCCAAATAATGGACATTCTTTAGCGGCCATTCAACCCATTAATCCTGGGCAAAAAAATGCCCCTGAAGCATGGAGGTCAGGGGCAAAGATCTTAACCGCCAGGGGGAAGTTAAGACACCAGCTTAGGAATGAAAAACGGGTAAAAGCTCACGCTTGCCTGCGCAATAATCTTGCTAGCAAACAAGTTGCACATTCCGTGAGGCCAGGTAATTGCTTTCGACGTTGTTTGCCACAGGGTACGCGCCATTGATCGAATTGGGATCATTCTTCACCGCGCGCCAATTGCACGTCGACTTATTCGCTGCAGAATGTTGCAGTTTTGCCGGTGCCCTGTAGTAGCCGCTGACATCCAGATCGCGGGTAAAGCTGGGGTTGAAACCGGAGTAAATTACATCCAGATCGCGGTTTGAAAAGGCTGATTCTGCTTGAGCAGCCGAAGTTGCAAGAACGCCACCGATGATAATGGTTGTCAGAATACGTGTTTTCATGTTGATTCTCCTTTTCGGTTGTAAATTAAAGTTCCTTGTGACTGTTTTCAAGCTGGGCGATACCCAGTGAATGCAGTGTTGCAAACAATAATTAACCGAGCCTTAAAAAAAGCTTAACCGAATCTTAATATTCTGCATTTCGAGTTCAAAGGGAATTAAAGGGGGCAAGGTTCGAAATATTTTAGCCTGGCACCATATAATAATTGATGGAGGTAGCCGGCAGGTCGAAAAAGCATAGCGCCTCCCGCCCTACTACCTTACGTCGCCCGCAGAGTACTCGCCATCCCCTGCTTCCAGAGTATCAACAGCAGTCCCAGCAACGCTACGCCCGCACTGCACGAATACAGCACGCTGGCGCCATAGTGCAGCCAGATCGGGCCACTCGCCAACCCGCCAAACATGCCGCCTGCACCGTAGCTCAGGCTGCCGAACAGGGCTTGTCCCTTGGACTGATGCCGCCCCCGGAAGAACTCATGAATCTGCCCGACCGAAGCGGCGTGATACGCGCCGAATGTCGCGGCGTGCAGCACTTGCGCAATGAGCAGCAGAACAAGGAAATCCACGCCCCAGCCGATCAGCAGGAAACGCACGATCGCGGAACCAAAGCTGAACAACAGTATGCGGGTATAGCCGTAGCGGCGCGCCAGCCACGGCATCAGGAAGAACACACCGATCTCGCAGATCACCCCGATCGCCCACAGCCAGCCCACCGCGCTTTTTGCGTAGCCGTGCTCGACCAGATAGATGGAAAAAAAAGTGTAGTAAGAGCCGTGTGCGACGGACATCAGGAAACAGGCGCTGAGAAATGCCAGCACTTGCGGCTGCAATACGATCTGTCTGATCGGCTGACTGTCGGTGTGATGCGCCAATACCTCGGTCTTCGGAATCTGCCGCGAGAAGATCAGGATGCCTATCTCGCACACCAGCCCTGCCCATAGCAGCCAGGCAATGGCAATGTAGTCGAACGCATAACCCAGCCCTACCACCGACACGATGTAGCCGATCGAACCCCACGAGCGGATACGCCCGTAATGCTCGGCATTCTTGCCGAGGTAGCTGAGCGTGGTCGCCTCCACCAGCGGCATCGAGGCACTCCAGAAAAAACCCATCATCGCCAGCACCAGAAACAAACCCCAGAAACTGTTGGTCGCGAACACACCGAGATAACACAGCGCACTCAAGGTCGCTGCGATCTGAACAACCATCTGCCTTTTCCCCGTATGGTCGGCCATCCAGCCCCAGATGTTGGGCGCAAGCATGCGCATCACCGGCTGGATCGACAACAGGATGGCGATGTCGATGGCATCAAAATAGATGGATTTCAGATACAGGCTCCAGTAGGGCGAGAACATCCCCACGAAGGCGTAATAGAAAAAATAGAAACCGGCGATGCGCCAGTGGTGGTTGGAGGTGGGCATGGATTTACAGCTTCTGATCGTTGTGCATTATCTCACGC
>JBARHM010000075.1:0-3218 GCA_049799235.1 Gallionella sp. | reverse complement strand
TCAGAGATCGTTTGCACAATAATTCAAGACAGAAAAAGGGAGGGTACGCTATGACAAGGAATCTTGGCATCTGCATTACCGTTCTCATAGCTATGCTCATCGTGAGCGGCTGCGTCAGTACGGGCAAATACGAAAAGATGGAAATGGGGAAGAACCAGGAGATCGCCGCACTGCAGAAGGACAAGGCCTCTCTGGAACTGAAGCAGGGTGACCTGGAACAGCAGAAGGGCGACCTGGAACAGCAGATGACTGCTGCGGAGCAGGAGATCGCCGCGTTGAAAAAGCATATTTCTTCTATGGAACAGCAGAAGACCACGTTGGAGCAGCAGAAAGCAGTGGCGCAGCAACAGGTCGGGTCGTTGGAAGAGCAAACGGTTGCTTTGCTGGCCGCCAGTCAGCAGAAACAGAAGCAGTACGAGGACCTGGTACAGGGCCTCTCGAAGGAAGTTGAAAAGGGCCAGCTCCAGGTGAGGCAGTATAAGAACATGCTGTCGGTGGACCTGGCGGAGCAGATCTTCTTCGATTCCGGCCGCGCTGCGCTTAAGGCGGGAGGCAAGGATGTTTTGAAGAAGGTCGGTGAGGCATTGAAGGCCTACGAGAACAAGATCATCCGCGTTGTGGGGCATACGGACAATGTCCCGGTGGCAAAATCCCTTCAGAGCACCTATCCGTCGAATTGGGAGCTTTCTGTCGCCCGTGCGACCAACGTCGTGCGCTACCTGCAGGAGGTCGGCGTGCCGCCCGAGCGCATGGTCCCGTCCGGGAGAGGCGAGTACGATCCTGTGGCGCCGAACGATACTCCGGAAGGACGGCAGAAGAATCGTCGTATCGAAATCATGCTGATCGAAAAAAGTTTGGAGAGCGAGATGACCAGGACAGGCAACTGACATCATGTGCTGCCGCTCTTCGAAGAAGCTCGAGGATTTATCCGTAAGCTCCAATGCAGAAAGGATGTTCTCATGACCATCTATGCATGAGGGAGGTGTAACCTCGTTTCTGTTTTGAAATGACCCTCTGGAACTGCATTTGGGACATCTTGAGAATATCATGCGCCTGTTGCTCTAAGCACCGGATGAAAACGTCAACATTGAGTAAACTCCTGGCAAGCTGTTGCGATCTTTTTTTCAGTATTGCAAACAGCTTCTTACAGTCGTATATTATCATGTTGCCGAAGGGAGGTTTGTATGATGGATACAAAAGAGTGGAAGGTTACAGAGGCCCCGACCTGCCCCCACTGCAGATCGGTCATGGAGAAGATGGATGCACGATATCTTGATTGGGATTCGCCCTATCTGTGGGTTTGTTACAATAACGAATGCGGGCTGTTTAAAAAAGGCTGGAACCATATGATGGAGACCGTCGGACAACTCGTGTCCTACCGGTTCATGATCCATCCCCAGAACGGCCAGGCGGGCGTGATCCCGGCATTCAGCCCGGACTATTTGACAAAGAACGGAAAACCGGCGAACCCGAACTACTCGGAAGAGTGATGATGTTTGATATTGTTGATTGAAGCCGGGACCTGTATTCAGGTCCCGGCTTTTTTTTCTTGAAATGTCCTGTCAGATATTTTCCTCCCTGCTTGAACAAACCCGAACCAGAAGGCATCTCTCGGTAGGGGCAGGCCTCTGTGCCTGCCCATGGAAGGGCAACCACGGGGGGGTGCCCCTACGAGCGGGATTCAAGACTTTTAACCTCGCCGATCCGATGTATCTTCATCATGTTCGTGCTGCCTGCCACGCCAATAGGCACGCCCGCGGTGATCACGATCAGGTCGTGGTGTTTGGCCAGCTTGATAAAGAGCATGGCGCGCTCCACGCTTGCGATCATGTCGTCGGTGGTGCGTTTGCTCTTCAGGAGGATGGGGGTCACACCCCAATAGAGCGACATCTTTCTGGCGACCTGGTCGAACGGCGTCGGCGCTATGATGCTCATCCTCGGCCGGTGCTTCGAGACCAGGAGGGCAGTGGAGCCTGATTGGGTGAACGTGACGATGGCCCTTGCATGCTGTTCTTCGGCGGTGCGGCATGCCGCATGTGCCACGCTTTCGTCAGGGCCGGAGAGATCCGTATTCGGAGACCGGGGAGCGACCGAAGTCTCGGCCTGCACGGCGAGCCGCGCCATGACCTCCACCGCCTGCACAGGATATTTCCCCATTGCGGTCTCGCCGGAGAGCATGACACAGTCCGTGCCGTCGAGGATCGCGTTCGCCACGTCGGAGGCCTCGGCCCTCGTGGGCTGGGGGCTCTCGATCATGCTTTCGAGCATCTGCGTGGCGGTGATGACCGGCTTCTCGGCCGCATTGCAGGCGTTGATGATCCTCTTCTGGAGCAGCGGCACCTGTTCAGGGGACATCTCCACACCGAGGTCGCCACGCGCAACCATGATCCCGTCGGCGGCACGGATGATCTCGTCAAGGTTTTTGATGGCTTCGGGCTTCTCGATCTTTGCGATGACCGGGATGTCCGCTTCGTGCGCTTTCAGGAACTTGCGCGTGGCACTGATGTCGTTCGCGGTTCGAACGAACGAAAGAGCGACATAGTCCACATCGTGCGCGATTCCGAATCGGAGGTCTGCCTTGTCCTTAGGGGAGAGCGAAGGGAGCGAAATCTGTGTGCCCGGCAGGTTCACTCCTTTGTGGCTCCTGAGAATGCCGCCGCGGATGACCTTACACCGCAGGCCGGCCTTGCTCTTTGCCAGGACCGTGAGCTCGAGCCTGCCGTCGTCCAGCAGCACGCGGGCGCCGGTCTTCAGGTCCTTGGTGAATCGGGGGTAGGTTATTGAGAACATTTTATCAGTTCCCATGACTTTTCTTGTTGTGACCGTCACCGCGCCCCCCCGTCTCAAGGTTACCGCGTCATGCTGCACGGCTCCCACACGCAGCTTCGGGCCCTGCAGGTCCAGGATGATGGCGATCTGCTTTCCCGCCTTTTCAGCCTCCAGCCGGATTCGCCTTATACGCGTGGTATGGTCATTCCAGTCGCCATGGGAGAAGTTCAGTCTGGCTGCGTCCATGCCCGCGTGGATGAGCCTGGCAATGATCGCAGGCGAACTCGATGAGGGGCCGATGGTGGCGATGATCTTTGTGCGTTTGGGCATGATGCCTCCACTTAAAAGCAATTTTAGCCACGGATGAACACGGATTGACACGGATGAAAACTGTTAATTATATCAGAAATAAATCATATTTTATTCTTTTGCTGTTATCAGTGTACATC
>JBARHM010000074.1:0-1754 GCA_049799235.1 Gallionella sp. | reverse complement strand
CGATACCTCCATTCCCATTTTGCTGGTTGGTGCGCTTGCCTTCCTTGTTGAACAACCATCTGCCGAGCGGTATTTTCTGGCCGGTCTGGTCGTGGGCCTGGTTGCAGTCTTTGGCCGAAACCATGGTTTGTATGGGCTGGCGGGTAGCCTGGGCATAATGTTCTATCTTACGTTACTACGTAAAAATGGCCCTGGCTTGTTTACAGCTTTCCTGTTCGGGACATTGGGAATCTTCACGGGTTACTTTCCAGTTCTGGTGTTTCTGGCTGCAGTTCCCGGTTTCGCTGAGGCATTCTGGGAAAGCATCCGTTTTCTGTTTGAGATAAAGGCCACTAATCTTCCGTTGCCGATACCTTGGCCGTGGCGAATACCATTCGGACAATTGACTGGTTTTAATGCAATCCACGGTGTGATTGAGGGAACATTCTTCATCGCGATTGTCGTATTCGGGTTGGTGGGCATCATTTGGGCAACCAGAAACAGGCTGAAGGGCAGATCCGTTTCTCCCATGTTCGTTGCATCAGCTTTCATGTCACTTCCTTATGCGCACTATGCCTATTCACGAGCGGACATTTCCCATCTCGCTCCGGGCGTTTTGCCTTTCCTGATTGGGATCCTTGCACTGTTGGCAAACCAATCTGCCAAAATCAAATGGCCATTTGCTGCATTGCTTTGCGCTGCCAGCCTCTCGCTCATGCTTCCGGCATATCCCGGCTGGACTTGTTTTATTAGCCATGCATGTGTAAAAATCAACGTCGCAGGCGACGATCTCTATGTCGATCGGGGGACAGCTGGTAACTTGTTGGCACTCAGCAAACTTGCTGAACAGTTCGCACCCGGTGACCGGACTTTTATTGCAACACCATTTTGGCCCGGAGCATATGCGGCACTGGGACGTAAATCTCCGGTGTGGGAAATATATGTGTTATTTCCTGATCGCAGCATCGCCTTCCAGCAAGCCGAAATTGAAAGGATCAAAGCCGCCAACCCGGGTTTTGCGTTGATTCTTGACTTTCCTTTGGATGGGCGTGAGGATTTACGTTTCCGCAATTCCCGCCCGCTAATCGATCAGTATATCCGTGACCACTTCGAGCGCCTTAATGGATATCTGGATAACCCCGCTTTTCAGCTATACAGAAGCAAACCGGCTGAGCAGTAAAATTGGCTAAACCGGCTATGGGTTCCAGGGTCGGCTTGAAGGGTATGCTAGGACGAATACCACAGCACGGCGAAATAGTGGAACACGGTACCCGCCATTACGAACAGATGCCAGATGAAGTGGCCATATCGCAGGCGCGCATCGGACACGAAGAACGCCACACCTGCGGTGTAAGCCACGCCTCCCGCAACCAGCAATAACAAGCCGATTGCCGGCACATGTTCATACATCGGGTCGGCCGCGATCACGATGAGCCAGCCCATAAGCAGAAATAAGCCTGTGGAAATGACAGGATGGGACATCCTGCCGAATATTTTCAATATCACCCCTGCCAGTGCAAAACCCCAGATCAAACCAAGCAGCGACCAACCCCAAGCTCCATGCAGCACTCCCAGTGTGAATGGCGTGTAGGTACCCGCGATAAGCAGGTAGATCGCGGAATGCTCGATGATCTGGAACACATGCTTGGCCTTGCCTGCCGGTAGCGCATGGTAAAGCGTGGAACCAAGATAAAGCAGCACCATGGTCGCTGCAAAGATTGATACACCGACGATGGAACGCGCTTCTCCCTCCCGGATCGCGTGCAGGATAAGGA
>JBARHM010000073.1:0-1864 GCA_049799235.1 Gallionella sp. | reverse complement strand
TTTCCAGGCCGAGTACGAGACAATACGGCTTGGGACTTTTTGGGACAGTTGGCGGGGAAAAGTAGTCACACAGCGTTATTGTTAGATATCACTGAAAATCGCAAGACGCTGTTTCGTTAGGAATCGTGTCGTAAGTCATTGCTGGGCTTGGATGCATTTTCGCCCTGCAAAGCCGTGTACGCCGGTTCGATTCCGACCCCCGCCTCCATACAACCCAAGAAGTGACGACTGACGCCGCGCTGTCTTTACTGGCGAGTAGTGGCGCTGCCGTTACGGCCTCCTTAGGGCCGACAGCCAGAAGGCTGAAGATATTCGTAGGCATCGCCTGTTGGCAAACGGCAGAATCGCTCCTGCCAGTCCGCCGGGTACCCGCCGCGCGCTAAAGCTCCCCCGTTAGTTGATAGTGATTATGGAAGAGGCTATTTATTGCCAATCCATCGCGTCTGCTATAATTCCTTGAACGCAATACAATCAACAGATAACCAAATACTCATGCGGGGAAGGCGCCGTAGCTGGTCAGACGTGAATTTGATCGCTTCGGTGGCGGAATCAACCAGCATGGCGCAAGTGCTGCGTCGATTGGGATTGCGAGCTGCCGGCGGAAATTACGAGCAAATTAACGCAATTATCAAGACGCTCAACCTCGATACGCAGCACTGGACCGGACAGGCACACCTGCGCGGCAAACCCAATCCGCACGCGCCGCGGCGGTCCTTGGAAAGCATTCTGCGCAGTGGCGCGTTCTACCAGAGCAACAAGCTGAGGAAACGATTGCTTCGCGAGGGGGTGCTTCAGCCGATTTGTTCGAGTTGTGGTGGCGGTCAATGGCTGGGCAGCCTAATGCCGCTGGAACTGGATCACGTTGACGGCGACAAGACTAACAACCAGCTCGACAACTTGCGCCTGATTTGCCCGAATTGCCACGCCCTCACGCCAACCTATCGCGGGAAAAACACCAAGTATCCGCATATCCCCTCGGCGGACGAGGTGAGGGCAGGGATCAAGCGCTGCGGTAGTATGGCGGCTTACGCCAGGGAGAAGAAAATTTCGACCGATACGGTTAGAAGCTGGCTGTTAAGAACTGCGAGGAGTTAGTACGGCGGGCGAGTGGTGGAATTGGGATACACAAGGCACTTAAAATGCCTCGGCGCAAGCCATGCCGGTTCGAATCCGGTCTCGCCCACCATCTCGACAGATTCGTGTCGGTTCGCGTCTGGCCCCGGGCACCAATGCTCTAGGGCACGCTGTCCTCTCGTTCTCTGGCGTAACCGGCGGTGAGGAGAGAGGGGTGGCTCGGATGGCCCCCCATATATTGGGGGCCGGCGGCGTTGCGCCACAGGATGCTGGGAGCCGCCTATTTGTGGCATGATCTGGTAGATCCTGTCCTGAGGCCGGGAGTCTTTGGCTGCTGCAGGTTGTCACACTTTGTCTGGGCCTCCAGACAAGCTTAAGGAGTCGTTGTGATTGTTTTCGATCTGGGTTGCGAGAATAGCCATCGATTCGAGGGTTGGTTTGCCTCGAGCGAGGACTTCGAGCGCCAGATCGGCCGCAAGCTCGTCACCTGCCCGCTGTGCGGGAATGCCAACGTGGCGCGGCTGCCGCACGCCTCCCACATCAAGAGCGGTGCCAAGGAACGCGCGCCGCGCGCGGAATCCCGCGCTGTGCAGCCGCAGTACTCCAACGTGGGCAGCGAGGTGCTGACCAAGCTGGTCGAGCACATCATCGACAATACCGAAGACGTTGGCGCGGCGTTTCCCGAAGAGGCGCGCAAGATTCACTATCGCGAATCGGCCGAGCGCAGGATACGCGGCACGGCGTCGCGCGAGGAGGTCGACGCGCTCCGGGATGAAGGTATCGAGGTCAT
>JBARHM010000072.1:0-10277 GCA_049799235.1 Gallionella sp. | reverse complement strand
GGCCCGATCGTGGGAAGGAACCAGACCAGACTGGCGGTGCCGATCAGGTAAGTCACGGCATAGGCGACCGGAATGTTGTTCAGCAGCGCGGTCTTCTCCGTATCCGGTATAGCCAATCGTTCGATCGCTCCACTGGCTGTGCCAATCACTGTTGACTCCGAGAACGCACCGGCAAGGAGCCCCGCAGCAGTCCCGATGTCGTATCCGAACAGCTTCGACAGTCCGAATGCCGTGAGCAGACACGATACGCACACGACGATCGTGAGCGCCATCTGGGGAATCGCATCACGTTTCATCCCGCGAAAGAATTGCGGACCTACTTTGTATCCGGTAGTGAAGAGGAACAAATCAAAGAAGATGATCTTCACGATGGCCGGGACCTTGATGTCGAGCTGCCCGATCAGAACCCCGGCCAAGAGCGTACCGACTACTATCCCGAGGCTGAAGCTGCCGAACTTGACGCGGCCTATCAGGAAGCCGACGGCCAGCGTAAGGAAGACGGCCAGTTCCGGATTCTCCTGCAGGGCTCGTACGAAAAAGTTCACGCCATATCTCCGCTTGTGATTACTGCGGCTGCGTTATGGCGCAACAGCCAGACTAAGGTCAGCCCGAGACGATGCGGAATGTTGCGCGCGGCGGCGCTACTCAAGCTAGCGTTTCGCACTGGGTGCCTTCCCGATCTTGCGCGGCTCGACATGCTTACCCGTGGCTGCCTCATAGGCCTGCCGGTAGCCGCGCGCGATCGCTCGCACCGCCCTGCCGATGTCGTCGTAGACATGATCATCGAGGTTCGCGAACGATATGCGCACCGACCAGTCCGGAGCGGCAAAGCCGCTGCCGTTGAGCAGCACGATGCCGTGGTCCTCGGCGAGCCGGAACACGATGTCGAGCGGATGCACGTTCGCCTTCATCCAATTGACCACGTCCTCGCCCACGTACTTGCGGGCCCAGAACTCGAAGTCGATCAGGCCGTAGTAGTAGTCGAAGTATTGGTTCTCGCCGACGTCGATGCCCAGCCCCTCGATTGTCGCCTCGACCCGCTTCTTGACGATGCCGATGCAGGCTTTCTGATAGTCCTTCTTTTTGTCCATCAGCTCGCCGAGCGAGAACAGCGTCATCATGACCTGCTGCGGAAGCGACAGGCCCGCCGTGTGATTCAGCGCGACATCGCGGCTGTCCGCCACGATGCGGTCGATGAATGCGAGCTTGCGGGGCTCGAGCGTGAGCCCGCCGTAGCGCTTGTCCAGCAGCTTCTTGATGGGCTCTGGATGCGCGGCGATCATCTTGTCAAAGATGTTGTCCTGGTGGATCGCGATAGTGCCCAGGCGCCAGCCGGTGCAGCCGAAGTATTTGCTGTACGAGTAGACGCCGATGGTGTTCTTCGGGAACTCGCCCATCAGCGAACGGAAGCCTGGCACGAAGGTGCCGTAGACGTCGTCTGTCAGCAGGATGAGGTCCGGCCGCTTCTTGAGCACGGCGCCGATCCTTTTGATCGAGTCCGGTGAAAGCGCGACTGCGGACGGGTTGCCCGGATTGACGATGAAGAACGCCTTGATCTTCGGGTCGAGGAGTTTCTTGAGTTCTTCGTCCGTGTACTGGAACTTGTTCTCCTGCTTCGCGTGCACCTCGACGAACTTGAGGTCATAGTCCTCCAGATGCGCCATCTCGAGGTACGGCGTGAAGATCGGCACGCCCAGCGCGATCGTGTCGCCTGGGTTGATGATGCGGTTGCTCTTTAGCGACTTGAAGATGTAGCACATGGCGGCGGTGCCGCCCTCGACTGCGTAGATATTGAACTTGCCTTTCGGCCGCGGAGTTCCGCACATTGCCCACTGCAGGTATTCGTGAACGACCTGTTCGTTGTGCACCAGCATGCGGTCCGGCACCGGGTAGTGGTCGCCAATGATGGAATCCACCAGTTCGTGCACGAACTTGTCGGGATCGAAGCCGAACTTCGTTACTGCCCACGGCACCATCGCCTGCAGGAACGGCGCACCCGGCATGTCGTCGTGCTTCTTCAGCCAGGCTTCAAGCCGGCCGGCTATTCCTGCTGCCCTGGGCATGCCGCCCACGCCCGGCGGCAGGTCGAGCACGCGCTTGCATTCAATGACCGCGAACTGCCCGAGCAGGAAGAACGCCTCGCGCGGTTCGGTGGCGACCCAGTTCGGATTGCCGCGGCCTGCATTCAGGTAGGACATGGACGATTCCTGCGCCGACTTCGATGCCACCTCGGCGAGGAAATTCTTGATCTCGAACGGGCCCAGCTTCTCGTACTGTTTGAACTTCAAGCTGTCCATGGATTTCTCCTTTTGCCCGGCACGAACGGTTGAGACATTTTTTGTTGGCATAGCATCCTCCATTTATTGACTTCTGATCATGCATTGGAAATACGCGGCTCACGAAATCATCATGACGATGACCAGGCCCCACATCGTGAGCAGTGTGTTGCTGACGGCGTAAGGCACCGTATAGCCGAGCAAGGGAATGTCGCTCTTGGCCACTTCCGAGATCATTGCGGCGGCAGCCGTACTGGTGCGGGCACCGCCGCAACAGCCCAGATTGATGGCAGGATCCAGCTTGAAGATGTACTTTCCGATCCATGGCGCCAGCAGCATCGGGACGGAGGTCGCGAAGAATCCCCACAGGAACAGGCCGATGCCGGCCTCCTTGATACCGGCGACAAAGGTCGGACCCGCGGTGATCCCCACGACGGCGATGAATACGTTCAGGCCGACGTTGTTCATGAACCAGAGCACGGGTGCCGGAACTCGACCGAAGGTGGGATAAACCCCGCGCAACCAACCGATAATGATCCCGGCGATCAACGCTCCGCCGGATGTCGACAGCGTGACCGGGATACCGCTGACCGGCACGACGATAGCGCCAAACAGACCGCCGAGGACTATGCCAAGACCGACGAAGACCATGTCTGCCGCGTTCGTCGGACGGTCTGCGTATCCCAGATTCTTGGCGGCTGCCTCCGTGTTTGCACGCGTCCCGCCGATTCTCAGGATATCGCCCCGATACACCCTGGTCTGCGCCAGTATGGGAATGTTCGTGGAAGTGGCGCCGCGGGTGATCTTCGTCAGGTACACGCCCCGTGCAAAATCCGTCTTTGCCAGCTCGAGCAGCGTCTTGCCGCTGTAAGCCTTGTTGGTCAGGACAACATCGACAGCTTCGGCAGGCACATCAAGCAACTCGGGATCGGAAACCTCATTGCCGTATTTCCCGAGTTTTTCAATCAGCACTTCCGTCTTGCCGGATACCCCGACCACATCCCCCGGCTGCAAAACAGTCGCCGGTTTGAACTCGATGATCTTGCCGTCACGGCGCAGCCGTTCGACGAAGATGCGGACGCCTTCTTCGATGGATTCGTGGAGAGACTCGGCATCGGCAATGGTCGTGCCGGGCGGGATCTGGTCACGTATCTTGTAGGCGCGAAAATCAAGGCGGCGATACGCCGACTGCATGCCACCCGCGGGGCCGCCCGCCGACATTTCCTTTTCATATCGCTTGCATTCGGCCTCGAGATTTACGCCCAGAAGCTTGGGTCCCAGCATGGAGAGGATCACGCCGGTCCCGATCGTGCCCCAGATGTAAGTCACCGCGTAAGCGACCGGGATATGATTGGCTATCTCCTTGGCCTGGTCGGGCGGTATGTCCAGCCTGTTGATCGCGTCGGAGGCGACACCGATGGACGCAGATATGGTTTGCGCACCCGCGAGCAGGCCGGCGGCATACCCGACATCATAGCCAGCGATCCTGGCGGCCACATACACCGAGACAAGACAGAGACCCGATATGACCGCGGCGAACACGGCCTGCGGCAGACCGTCCGAGGCGATGCCGCGGACGAACTGGGGTCCCACGCCGTAACCGACGGCGAACAGGAACATGATGAAAAAGATAGCCTTGACCTGGGGCGACACCTCGATGCCCAACTGACCGATCAGGATCGCGGCGAGCAGTGTGCCGGTGACTGTGCCCAGACTGAAGCCGCCGACCTTGATGACCCCGACCCAATAACCGATTGCAAGTGACAGAAAGATGGCGAGTTCCGGATGATGCTGCAATGTGGTGACTATAAAATCCATTTGGTCTCTCCACTCAAGATGATTTCGTTGAAGCAAATCCGGCCACCCGATCTACCAGGAGATGCGTTGGACAATATCGCAGGGGGAAGGCAGTCTATACCAAAAGTTACGCAATGTTAACGCCGATCACCCCAAGGATTTTTACAACTGCTTTGTTAAAGAATTCAGACATGACCCGCGCGCCAGTGTTCAGGCCGATGCAGACGATGAACACCAGTCCATCCAAGCCGCCGAGCACCGCCACAAGTGCACCGATCTGCTTGGCAAGATGTTAGGCTGCACCTTGGCCGGCGAGGCGCCATCCAGCGGGTAGTGCTATTGAGACGACCTCGCAGGGCATCGACGTTAAAGCTCATCGGTCTCTCACTTGCAGGGATGGTTGCCAGTGTCAGAAGCCGTATCCCATCTTCAGATAGACGCCGTAGTTATCAGCCTTGCCTTCGGCATATTCCAGGTTCATGACGATGCCCTCTTTCGGTTTGATGATGTACTGGATGCCGGCGCCCGCAGCGGGGTACGTGTTCGCGCTGTCCGTGCAATCCTTGCCCCCGCCATATGTGCAGGCAAGCCCGGCGAAAATCGTGGCCGTCCATTTCTCCCCCAGCCTGTACCTCTCCTCGCCTTCAATCGAGGACATATACTCACCGTTGTATTGTCCGAGCTTGTAGCCACGAAGCTGAACGGGTGCTTTTACCTGCGTCGGTGCGTTATCGGTGAAGTGGTTGAGCTGGCGTATCGCAAATACGTTGCCTTTGCCATGTTCGATGAAGTACCTGATGTCGATCCGGTAAACGTCGAAATCATCCTCGCCGCCGAGTGATTCGCGGTAGGCCATGTTGTTGAGGCTGAGCAGCCAGCCCCGGGTGGGCATGTTTTCGCTGTCGCGTGAATCGCGATAGACGACGAGACCCAGTCCGCCCGACTTATACGGCCTGACCCCCAGGATATCGAGCACTTGCTGGTCGAATGCCGTCTCGCCGCTAATCGCGAAGTTCTGGTAGATGCCCTGCACGCCAAGGAACCAGTCGCCCTCAACGCGGTAGAGGTAGCGGGTGATGAACGAGCGCAGCTCTGCGTTGGATTTCAGCGGAACGCCGGTTCCGAGGTAATCGCTGTAGTCGTTCTTGACGTACCCGTACACGAGTCCGGCGATCAATCGTTGGCGGTCCTCGTCGAAGGAAGTCTTGGCGAACCCTCCGGCCACGATCGAGTCGGTGCTGGTGTACTTTGCGGTAACCGCGAAAATCGAGGGCCGCGACTTCTCATCGTAGTAATGCAGGTAGCCGCCAAGCGCGCCAAGCGAGGTGCCGAGCTTCGGATCGACGTTGAACACCGGGGCGAGCAGCCACGGAGAACGTTCCATGGCAGTAAGTGTCGAGGTGTCCGTCTGCGCGCCGGCCTGCGCATCCGCCTGTGCAAACGCGGGAATCGAAGCCGTAGCCACCGCAACGAACGAGATCAGCGCCAGTGCGCTCGCCAGTGCACTCGATTGCAACCGGCGCGGAACGGAACGCATTGTTATCTCCCTGCAGAGAAGCGGCCAGAAGCCGTGCTCGGGGCGTTCGTAGCTCCAGCAGGCCCTTTCATTCGTGGTTCCCCACTTCTTCGTCTGCAATGAAGCGATAGGTGACCGCACCGAGCAGAGCGCCCACGATCGGTGCAACCCAGAACAGCCAAAGCTGACCGACAGCCCAGTCACCGACGAAGAGGGCGACGCCTGTGCTTCGCGCGGGATTGACCGACGTGTTGGTTACCGGAATGCTGATGAGGTGGATCAGCGTCAGCGCGAGTCCAATGGCGATGGGCGCAAAACCTGCAGGTGCGCGCTTGTCGGTCGCGCCGAGAATGACCAGCAGAAAGAACATGGTCATGACGATCTCGGTGACCAGCGCCGCAAGCAGCGAGTAGCCTCCGGGTGAATGCGCCCCATAGCCGTTCGATGCAAATCCTTTCGAGACATCGAAGCCTGCAGCACCACTCGCGATGACATAGAGCACCGCGCCTGCTGCAATTGCGCCTAGCACTTGGGCAACGATGTACGGAAGGAGCTTGCCTGACGAGAAGCGACCTCCTGCCCATAAGCCGATGGAAACCGCCGGGTTCAGGTGACAGCCGGAGATGTGGCCAATAGCGTAAGCCATCGTAAGAACGGTTAATCCGAAAGCAAGTGCAACGCCATGCAGGCCGATGCCTACGTTCGGGAATGCTGCTGCCAGTACTGCACTTCCGCAGCCGCCAAGTACGAGCCAAAATGTACCAAGAAACTCTGCGCTGTATTGTTTCATTTTCTTCTCCTTGCTCCGATTGAACTGTGAGAATGAGACGATGAGCAGTTATCAGGCGGACCTACCGGTCAGTATTATTTCGATAGATCCTTTGAACAGAATATCGAGTTCGCTTGCGTTTGGGTATTATACCAAAGTCTTATTGCGGCCCGGATTTGAGTGGCGCTTGCACCTGAGCATTCGCGAAGGGGAACATCGCGGTCGAAGCGGCGATCAACACCACAAGCCTTTTCCCTAAGTAATAAAGTCTGCCGGAACGCTCCTGCTTCTGTATCTGTGATCAATCCATCGAGAACATGGTTTGTCGCGCCACGTCATCGACTCATCATGGTTGCTTTCTTGAGAATCCCAACAGACAAATGATATTCTGCAACCGTGGGTGTCTCTTTTGGGGTTGCAGAGCAGACATACAAAATGTGTTTGAACCGGTCGCTTGAGCGTTACATATGTGCCAATTCCGGAACTTCAACTTGTTATTCCATTTGATTCACGGCAGGATGCGCCGATGATATTTTTTTCTACACCATCGTTAGCTGAAAATGGGGAGGACTACGATGAAACCTATCACGCAAGAAATGCCGAGAGAAATAGTTCAGGACTTCGCACAAGCGATTCGAGAAAAGACTAGGCAGACTATTCCATCATTTGCTGTCATTAACTTTCGTGACGAAAAGTCGAAAAACATTGAGCGGCCAATTAAGTCCGTGCCGATCGGCCTCCTTCGATATCGTAAGGACAACGGGCGAATTGCTTCCGATGTGATGAATTATGAAAGGCTGAATGGACCATTAGATGAGAAGGATAAGTATGCACAGGAAATTCTCCGAAGTTTCTTGGAGAAAAAGCATCCGGAAATGACCGAGATACTTATCAAGTCGATCGAGCATAATGGACAAAGTGAACCCGCAATAATCACTTGTGATGGATTCCTAATTAACGGAAATCGCCGAAAGATGGCGCTTGAACACCTGCGCGATCACCACCCCGGAGATGAAAAATATAACTATGTGAAGGTTGTCATACTTCCCGGGCTTGGCGAAGAGGGTGGGCCGCCTAGTCTCTTGGAGATCGAGCGCATCGAGAACCGCTACCAACTACAGAGCGAAGGAAAATCGGAGTACTACGGTTTCGATAGAGCGCTATCTATCAAGCGAAAGATGGAACTGGGGTTTTCCATCGAAGAGCAGTTGAAAGATGATCCACGATACGTAAGTGCCAAAGAAATAGAGCTTAAAAAGGCGGTTAAAGAATGTGAAAGTGAATACATGCGTCCTTTGGATTGCATCGATCGTTATCTTCAGCAGTTCGATCGGCCAGGCATGTATGGGACTATTTCTTCCGGGGTGTCCGACAGGGAAGGGCGTTGGCAAGCGTTTAAAGATTACAGCGATATTTATCACACCCGCCTGAAAAACCAGAAGTGGCAGATCGAACATGCTATTGATGAAGAGGACATAGGGGCGATTGAAGAGGCAGCATTCAAGATGATCCGACTTCGGACATTGAAGGGGCTACCGAAGATTCACCAGATAATGCGGGCTTTGCCGAAGATTTGCGCTCTAAAGGAGAGCCGCAAGCACATTCTTAGTATCGCAAACGAAGTGGACTCTTCTCTTCCGCAGGATGAGCAGTATGACGGCGAGGAGAACCCGCTATCCCCAGATGACATTGATAAGAAGTGGGCACACCGCTATCAGCCAAAGCTGATTATGCTTACAAAAAAAGCGTGGGATTTAGCTGAATCATCCAGAGAGAAGGAAACGCCGTTGATGCTTCTTGAGGCGGCGTTGAAAAAACTCACGCACGAGGACTTCGCTATCGAAAACATATCTCATGCGCAATACCACGAAGCGGGAAGACTCGCACGCGAAATTCAGCAGATTGCGAAGGGGATTGAGCATCAGCTTTACGAAAATGAGAAAAAGCTAAAAGATTTGTCCCGTAAGAAATGAACTGCAGGGTAACCATCAGCAACAACAGACTGGTAGTTGATGACCCAACACGGTTACTGACCGGCAGGCACCATAGCCAGATGTCCGTTTGGGGTTTTCGGTATGAACCCAACACAAAATCGTACCTAGCGCAGTCGGAAGAAACATATACTTTGCTGCAAAAAATCACGAAGTATCTTACTCGGTATCAGATTCCACTAGAGCTGAGTCAAGACGTCGAATTAGTGCAGGCAGAAGTGCAGCAGTCACAAGATGAGCTGAGCCAAGCTCTCGAGATGGGAGCACTCTTCAAAAGTGGCGCGACCGAGTCCTTCAATGTTCGCGATTTTACGGATTTCCTTGTCAGCCGGATTCCACGCCGACTCAAAGAACACCAGGTCAAAGCCGCCCTGCATCTTCTCGCGGTTCGTAATGGAGCCAATTTCTCAGTACCCGGAAGTGGTAAGACAACCGTAGTCTTGGCGGTCTTTGATTGGCTCAAAAGTCGCGGCGAAGTCGATTCGTTATTTGTTGTTGGACCTCCGTCGTGCTTTGCGCCGTGGCGCATGGAGTATGAGGCAGTAATTGGGAAGAAACCGTCACTCGAAATCTTGGCAGGTGGTGACGTCGAAGACCGACAAAGCAAGTACTACGCGAGCAAGGATAATCTATGCGATCTCTATCTAACCTCATTTCAGACATTACAGAGAGATTGGGAGCGGGTTAAGTTGCTATTTAATCAGCGAGACGTCCGCTTTGCCTTTGTTGTTGATGAAGCGCATTACATTAAGCAGGTAGACGGTGCGTGGGCGAATGCCGTTTTAACTGTTGCGCAGTACGCCAAGGTTCGTTGGATATTGACCGGCACCCCGTTTCCGCACTCGTATGCAGATGCCTTCAATTATTTCGATGTTTTGTGGCCTCGATGCTCTCCAATTTCTCAACATGATCGGATCAGAATCACGGACGATATTCAGAAGAAAAAAGATGTCGATGCTGCACATTTGCTTAACTCACGTATTGGACCGCTATTTTATAGGGTGAGGAAGCGTGATCTCGGGCTGGCACCACAGGACTTTCGCCCGCCCATGATGATCCCAATGAACAAACATGAACGACATGTCTATGATTCAATCGTTGAAAAGATACGAAATCTTTCTATCGAAGATGATTTTCAAGAGTATGAATTGCTGATTCGGCTACGACGAGGACGCATGATGAGGCTCCGTCAATGCCTATCCTATACACGACTACTTGGAACAGCCGTTTCAGAATATAGCGAGGATCTGCTGGATGGACAATTGACCCTCGCCGATACGATAAAGCACTACGATGAGCTGGAATCTCCGGCAAAATTAGTAAAGGTACTCGCACTTGTAGAGCAGTTGCGCCATCAAGGGGAAAAAGTAGTCATTTGGTCCAATTTCGTCGAGACGCTGAAATTACTGCGTAGACGCATAGAGAAAGCGGGTCATAGAACGGAACTTATTTACGGTGAAACCCCTACCGAAGCTACCAGCGTAAAGGAAGAGCTGACGCGCGAAAAGATAATTGCAGATTTCGTTAGTAATTCCAGTGGCCTCAACGTCCTTGTGGCAAACCCGGCTGCGTGTGCAGAGTCAATATCGCTACACAAAGAGTGTTCGCACGCCATTTATTATGACTTGTCCTATAACTGCGCCCAGTATCTCCAATCATTAGACAGAATACATCGTGTAGGCGGGTCTGAAAATAAAATCGCTCATTATCATTTCCTTCAATACGCTGACACGATAGACGAAGATATACTTAAGAACATACTGAGAAAATCCGAAAACATGAGCGCAATCGTAGATCAGGATTATCCGGTCTATTCACTTGATATGTTCGCTGAAGAAGAAGAGATAGCCGCATATGAGCGCCTCTTCAGATAAGCGATTTGAACAGCTTGCGAAGCTTGAAACCAAACAGATTCAATGCCTGTTAAG